>DINC01000003.1 GCA_002425885.1 Spirochaetia bacterium UBA5550
ATTTATTAGTAATAATTCCGATTATTACTAAAATTTAACAAATAAAAAAAATATCAAATATAAGTCTGCCGGAGTTAATTACATGAAAAAGTTTTTTATAATCTCTTCTGTCGCAGTTTCATCTGTTCTTCTTATCGCAGCAGGTAAATCTGAGAAGATTGCACATTATGAATTGTCAAGGTTTCTCTCTCCTGATGTGTGCGGAGGGTGTCACAGTGAAATTTATGAACAGTGGAAGGGATCGTTACATCACCTGTCTCTTAAAGATCAGATATATATTGCAGTGGCTCAGGATGGGCTGAAAGGGATAACTCTTGCTGATGAACTTGCTGAGGCTGAATCATGTCAGAAGTGTCATGTACCCATAGGGTATATTTCAGGCTATCCGAAAAAGATGTCAGACGACATCAGTAAAATTGAAGAGCCTGCGAGACAGGGTGTGCAGTGTGATTACTGCCATTCTATAACAGGGGCATACGAAGATTATAATGCCCATTATAATTATGAACCGGGGAACGGCTATGATGATCCGGGGGTCAAGCGCGGGCCATTTAAGGATTCAGTAACTGATTTTCATAAGACCGCTTATTCCGAATTTCATACAAAGTCTCAGATATGCGGAACATGTCATAATGTGAAGCATGTTGTTTACGGAACCTGGCTTGAAACTACTTATGAGGAGTGGGAGGCGAGCCCTTACAAAAAACAGGGTGTGCAGTGCCAGAGCTGCCATATGTACCAGAGGCCCGGGCATCCCGCAACAGGTTCTACTCCAAGAGAAAAGAATCCCGGTGTTGCGGCATACGGCGGTCCCGAGCGTGACCATATATTCACGCACTATTTCGTAGGTGCCAATACAATAATCCCCGCAACTGAGAAAGATAAAGTACGCGTCAAGATGGGTGAAGAGAGGCTTAAAAATGCTGTTGACCTGAAAATTGACGGGAAATTGTCCGGTGATGATATTATTATAAGGATAATTAATAACGGCGCCGGGCATGATGTTCCAACAGGAGTTTCCAATATACGTCAGGTCTGGCTTAAAGTTATTGTTAAGGACGCAAAAGGTAAAGTTGTTTATAAGAGCGGGGTTCCTGACAAAAAGGGTTACATCGATGATAATGCTGTTACATTCGGTACTGTATTCGGTGACGGGAAGGGGAACCCTGTGGGGAATCTTGCAAAGGCTAAAGAGATTCTCCGGGATAAACGCCTCAAGCCAATGAAGGAGCATGTTGAAAAGATCAGGCTCAGTGCGGGCGGTGATAAGTTTACTGTTGAAGCTGCTGTAATGTATAGCCTTATCTCTCAAAAGGAGGCTGACAGCCTGAAGCAGCTTAAAGGTATGAAAATTAAGCCTGTTGTTATGAAGGAGATTAAGGTTGCGGTGGCAAAATAAGCCTGCTTTATTTAAAACCATTACGTTCCGTGTACCGCTCTTTACAGCAGCGGTATTGATTCCGGCACTCTGGGGTATGGCCAGGCTTTACTCCAGGGGGCTGGATAATATAGTTCTCACAATATTTATCACTTCAATTATTTTCATCGCGGCGATCTCTCTCATCACACTCTTTACACGGTATTATCTGACACGGAGAATTATTGCACTGGGCAGAGTAATTAAGGGTGCAGCTGCCGGAGATTTTGTAAGCAAGATTGATGTAAACTCTGATGATGAGATTAGTGAACTGGGTAATGAGATTAACAGTATGATTGACGGGCTGCGGGAGCGTTTCATGTTCTCAAGATTTGTTTCCAGATCAGCGCTTGAATCTGTAAAAGGCGAGATTGATATAGATCCGGCAGGGGAGAAGAAAACCCTCACTGTTCTTTTCACAGACATAAAAAATTTTACCGAGTACGCAGAGACCAGGAATCCGGAAACTGTGATGGAAATGCTGAACACTGTAATGAGCCTTCAGGCAAGGATAATACATAAACATGGCGGAGAGATTTATAAGTATTCGGGGCATGAGATTATGGCTGTCTTCGGCGGGAAGAACATGGTGTACAGGGCAGCGAAATCATCCGTTGAGATCAGAGACGAAATTAAAAAGATTAATGAAACTTCAGTTACTCCGGTTTACGCCGGCTTCGGTATTAATACAGGGGATATGATTGCCGGTAATATGGGGTCTATAGATCGGGCTGACAGAACTGTAATCGGTACTGCTGTTAATATCGGCGCAAGGTTGTGCGCTGCTGCGGGAAGAAATACTATTGTTGTCTCGGATAATTCACAAAGCTACATTACTAAACGGGCGGAGTTCATTGAGCATGAACCGCTAAAGGTGAAAGGGAAAGAGTGTGAGGTGAAGATATTTACACTTGTAAAGACTTTATAAACTATCCACGCAATAATTGCACTGTAATTATCTCCCTAATATCATCATTCTTGACGTAGCTGTTGCAATGAGCTGGTTCTCCGGATTATAAGCTTTCCCTTCGAAAATAATGAATGTCTTTGTTCTTTTAACAATCCTTGCCTCGCATACCAGCTCACCTTCATCAGGATGTATTGACTTTATAAATGTAATGTTAAGGTCAAGACTCGTAGTGGGGCTCTTTGTCTCCATATATGAGAACGGGCCGAATGTTGTATCAAAGTACGCTGAAATCATCCCTCCAAGCAGGTTACCCGCAGGATTGGTAAACCTTGGATCAACAGGGAAAGATATCCTGATAGATTCACCCTCAACATGTTCAATAATTTTACCCTGCATCTCCACAAAACATTTTGGAGGTACAGTAAGCCCTTCCGCATTGTTCATTATATGAGCCATGTTGTTGAATTTTTCATTATAATTCTGGTTCATGATATTTACCGGCACCTTTATTATTGAGGGTATTTAATAAAAGCTTTCACCGGTTCCGGAGTAGTCAAGGATTTTTTAAAGATTATTTTAGAGAAGTATAACTCCTTTTTTTTCAATTTCGTAAAGGAGTGGTGATATTGACTCCTTTTTCATGTATTCATTAAGGCTGAATGGCACAGCTTCAATGAGAGGATCTATTTTATAAGTAAGATAGTTAAGCAGGCTCCCTTCTTTAAAACGATTTTTGCCGAAGTCTCTTGAAATAACAGCAATATCAATATCACTATCAGGGCGATTTATCCCTGCGGCATAAGAACCATAAAGGATGAAGATATCACCATGAATTTTATTAGACAGTAAAGCTTTTCTTAACNNTTCTATAGCTTTTATTTTAATATCTCTGATATCCATGCAATGAATATCTCCATCAATCTCTGAAGCTTTATTCCAGTAGTCAGCAAGTTTTAATAAATTTTCTTTTTCCATCAGAAATAGTTTATTAAGCTTATTTTATAAGTCAAGAATAATTAAGTGAATGCATACAGGGGGTTACCCCTGCAGCTCCTTCAATCTCTTTTTCACCTCATCTATATGTCCATTAACTTTAACATTGTTCCATATATGTCTGATTTTCCCTTCCGGATCAATGAGAAATGTTGTTCTCACAACACCGTAGTAGTCTTTGCCGTACATCTTTTTTAACTGCCATACCCCGTATTTCTCAAGCACTGTTTTCTCTTCATCGCTGAGAAGTGTCACCATAAGTGAATGCTTCACTATAAACTTCTGGTGGCTTTTGCATGAGTCGGGGCTTATCCCCACGACTTCGGCATTCATGTTCCTGAAATCCGGGAGGCTCCCTGTGAAATCAACAGCCTCAGTTGTGCAGCCGCTGGTGCTGTCTTTCGGGTAGAAGTAGAGTACCAGCCATTTACCTTTATAATCAGCAAGTGACACTGTATTCCCCTCCGCATCAGGGAGTTTGAATGCCGGGGCCTTTGCTCCGATCTTTAATTCTTTATGTTCAGCCATAGTTTTTCTCCTCAAATTTTATGTTGCATTAATAATATAATAACAGAAATTTATCCGGTCTATACAAATTTTAAATTAAAGAATATTCTCGCGAAGACGCAGAGGCGCAAAGTTTTAAAAAAGGATATCTGGTGTTTTTTACTTTGCGTCTTAGCGGCTTTGCGAGAGCAGAAGTCGGGAGTTTCTATGCAGAACCACAACCATGATGAATATGAAAGAGAGATTCTTGCTCTCTATAAAAAGATAAAACCTGAAATTACAAAGCGTATCTCTGAATTCAGAAAAATATGGAAAGAGGCAGACAACGACGCTCTCTTTACCGAACTTTCTTTCTGCCTCTTCACCCCGCAGTCAAGCGCTCGTCAGTGCTGGAAAGCTGTAAATATTCTGCTGGAAAAAGATCTCCTCTTTGAAGGGCACTGGGAGGATATTGCACAGGAGATTAATATTGTCCGCTTCAGAAACAACAAGGCGAAATATCTTGTTGAGGCTCGCGGCAGGTTCCTTTGCGGAGAGGGTATTCGTGAATGCCTTGACCTTCATGCTGATCCGCGGGAGAGGAGAAACTGGCTTGCGCGCAACATTAAAGGTATGGGGTACAAGGAGGCGAGTCACTTTCTCCGTAATATCGGCCTTGGGCAGAACCTTGCGATTCTTGACAGACATATTTTAAAGAACATGAAGCTGCTTGGTGTAATAGATAAGATTCCGGATACCATAACAGGTAAGGTCTACCTTGAGCTTGAGGAGAAGCTTGAGGCATATTCAAAGGAGGCAGGTATACCGATGGAGCATCTTGACTTTGTACTCTGGTACAAGGAGGCGGGCGAGGTGTTCAAGTAGGTTGTTTAAAATACGCGCATTGCCCTGACCCGTTTTTTTTCATCTTTGCTGTCCTCTGTCTGGTAGCGATAGAAGAAACTCTGGAACCATGCAAGAGATCGGCTGTCTTCGGAGGAACTCCAGTATTTATCATTAGCGAATCCGCCGATTTTCCTGGAGTGGAGGTTTTCAAACATGCCGTTCAGTTCGGTTTTTGACGGGAGAAACCAGTCGTTTTTACCACCTCCACGGTAATCAGCCGCAGCCCTTGCTGCAATCCCCTGTTCTCCGCACTTTTTTATAATTGCCTCAGTGTTAGCTTTGCCTGTACCTGCAGAGAGACCTTTTGCGGCAGGTATTGATGTTCCGCTGCATCCCCACGTAACTTTAACAGGGTGATCATCCGGCGCTGCCTCAAAGTAGCGCCACCCGTCTGAATATTCACCCTTGTCATAGAAAATCCATCCGCCAGCAGGCCCGCGTTTTCCCACTACCCAGGTTTTCTCTTTCGCGTCAGCCATGTTCAGGTTTGAGATAAAGATGTATGTAGAGGAAATTATAAGCAGAAAGAGTATAATTCCGGCAGATTTTGTAATTTTCATAAAACTCCGTTTATAAAAAAAATAAAATGGATTTTAATAACAGCATATTTAAGAAGTGTTTCCTGGGTCTGTCAATTCTTTAAAACCTTTTATTTGCTGAATTGATACTCGGACAGCATAACAGATTTATAATTAAAATTCCGGAAACAGTATCCGGATATGCGGCAACACAGTTCTTACACAGGTTGAATCTATGAAAAAACTTTTTGACGGAGTAAAGCACTTCAGCAAGACAGAATTTGAGAATAACAGGGAGCTCTTTCGGAAGATAAGCTCATCCCAGGAACCGCACACGCTTTTTATAGGGTGTTCCGATTCCCGTGTGGTGCCTGACCTTATAACAAGAAGCATGCCCGGTGATTTATTTGTCATAAGGAATGTGGCTAATCTTGTGCCGCACTACAGGGCATCATCCGATTACCTTGCAACAACATCCGCTATTGAGTATGCGGTTCTCGTTCTTGAAGTTGAGAATATTGTGGTATGCGGCCATTCAAACTGCGGAGGCTGCCGTGCTCTCTTCATGAGTGACGCGGAGCTTGATGAAATTCCTCATACAAAGAGATGGCTTGAACTTGCAAAGAGGGCAAAGGTTGAAGCAGAGACAATTGTAAGCGAATGCGGCGATCCGGCTGATTACCAGTGGCTGGTGGAGCAGGAGAATATTGTGGAGCAGATGAACCATCTCCTCACATACCCTTTTATCGAAGAGAGATTCAATAACGGAAAACTCAATATATACGGCTGGTATTATGAAATCGGAACAGGTACTGTGTATAAT
>DINC01000250.1 GCA_002425885.1 Spirochaetia bacterium UBA5550
TAAAAGAGAAAGCCCCTTTTAACCAAGGGGCTTTTTTATTCCGGCAAACCTAATCTTTAATAATTAAACATTGCCTTCAATTTTCGTAAACCGACTGATTCATTATATATTTCTCCCCGTCAAAAATGAAACTGATTTTAACTATTCTGTTTTCCGGAACATAAAGCTTAACTGTTTCCGGCTGATAGATATTATTTACCCTGACATATCTCCCTTTAATTTTATCAAGTTCCCATCTTTCAGCTTTAATTAAACAGTATCTGCCGGTCTCAGCTTTTATCATCGAACTGCTCCCTGTCTCTGATAAAGCTGTTTCTGTGCGTCCGGTTTCAACGCCGTTAACATTAATCCGGTAGTATATCATATTTTCGTTATTAGAAACCGCATCTTTCAATTCTACATTATCATTAAACTCAAGTATGATATTATAATCCGGATTAAATGGAAAGGCTTTACCAGCTCTGTAGGCATAGATGTTCCTCTGAGAGACTATATCAATCACCTCAAACTCATCCCCGTTTGAAAGAAAAATAAAACGGCCGTCGATTATTTTGTCAATGAACCTCTCCCCCTTCAGAGTAAAAGGGATTAAATAACCGTTGCCCTGAAGCCCGGAAGAGCTGAGCAAAATCAATTCCTCCCCGATCAGCACAAAGTCATCAACTCCGCGAATTATCTTTTTTTCATTTTTATCCGGATCAAAACGGACAATTACTTTTTCAGTTTCAGCGGATAATTCAATGGAACCATCTGTGTTAACCGGATTACTTTCATTGATAATATCAGCAAGCAGGTAAAATATATTATCACGGCAGATCAGTTTATGAAGAACCTGAAATTCCCGCCCGAGTTTATACCCGGATATATTCTCTTCCGGATTTGTAAAACTACCGGCGAGCCATCCATCTTCAGTTTCTTTTATAAAATAAAGAGAAGCATCAGTACTATAAATACCGAGGATTCCACCTTCAATGGGGAGTTCATGGAAAAATTTCTCCTCAATGTATATTCTGCCATTTTTAAGACTATACTTCTCCTGCGGCAGAGCAGCATCAGCATTATCTGAAAATATTTTTAACTTTTCTCCGTACAGCATTAAAGGAGAGAGAACAACAACAGAAAGAATGATTAAAGGAATTATTTTATCTGGTTTCATATTTTTCCGGAACTTCCGTACTTTACATCCATTACTCTTTTTATATTCCCCGCATCTCCGGGAAAACTGTTAAGGTTCGGGGAACAGATAAAAAAGGGCTGCCGCAAAGACAGCCCCTCCGCAGATTAAGTTACGTCAGTTATAAGTCTCTGCCCCGAGATAGGTTACAGGGGGCTCATCCATGAACCACCTTAGAGTATTCTTCAGCCGCATCACCTGAACAAAAAGGTCATGCTCCGGGAGTTCGTTAGGCGCATGCATGGGGCTCTTCCAGTAGAATGCGAGCCACTCCTGGTTGCCGGACAGAGATGCCCTTTTTGCAAGATCAAGAAACATTACAATATCCAGAACTATCGGAGCAGCAAGGATCGAATCCCGGCAGAGAAAATTCACTTTAATCTGCATCGGGTAGCCGAGCCATCCGAAGATATCAATATTATCCCACCCCTCCTTGTTGTCGCCTCGCGGAGGATAGTAATTTATAGTTACCTTGTGGTAAAAGTCTTTATAAAGATCAGGATAGAGATCGGGCTGACATATCTGGTCAAGAACAGAGAGTTTACTCACCTCTTTTGTCTTGAATGATTCAGGGTCATCCAGCACCTCTCCATCCCTGTTGCCCAGTATATTTGTTGAGTACCACCCCTTCATGCCGAGCATTCTTGATTTAAGGCCGGGAGCAAGGAGCGTCTTCATGAATGTCTGTCCGGATTTAAAATCCTTCCCGCACATTGGTACCTGTCTTTTGTCAGCCAGCTCCCACAGAGCCGGTATATCGTTGCAGAGATTTGGTGCACCGTTTGCGTATGGAATACCGAGATCCATCGCTGCGTAAGCATAAATCATACTTGGCGCAATTTTCGGGTGGTTTGCTTTGAGTGCTTTTTCAAAATTTTCAAGAGTATCATGAACACCGGGGATCATCTCCTGATAAATCTCTGTACTTCCGCACCAGACCATTACCATTCTGGCTATTTTCTTTTCCTCTTTAAATTTAAGAATATCATCCTTAACCATCTGCGCCAGTTCCCAATGTGAAGGGGCCTCTTTTACCCATGTCCCGTGAAGTTTTTTTACAAATTCATTTTTAAATACAGCTTTCCATGGTTTAATTTTAACAAGCTCATCTTTTACCAGATCAATATGCTCATTTGAAAGGACCTGTGATCTTTTTGCCGCATCATATACACTCTCATCAAAAATATCCCAACCTGCAAATTCAAGATCCTTTAAATCTGCAAGAGGCACAAAATCCTTTATATTCACTTCACCGGCATTATCCCCTTTGCCGACTCTTATTTTACCCATTTGAGTCAATGAACCTACAGGGAGAGCCGCCCCCTTCCTTACGAGCATAACACCTGCTATTAATGTCGTACTTACTGCGCCAAGGCCAGGTATCAGAATACCGAGCTTTCCTTCCGGACTTTTAATATCAGTATTTTTCAGCGTCATAGTGACACTCCTTGTTTATATAATTTTTTAGCTAACATGCTGATAATTTGTTCCTGGTATATGTCATTTCAAAGAAGCGACAGCGACTGAGAA
>DINC01000084.1:0-3417 GCA_002425885.1 Spirochaetia bacterium UBA5550
AAACGCTATCTATGCTTTTAAAATTTAATTCATATATACCTGAATCTCTCATTACCTCAACAGTGTCGATCCTTCTCCCTGACCTGCGGAACTGTTCGAGAAACTCATCAATATTTTCAGTCTTCCTGCTGTTTACTGAAATAATTATATCCCCCTGTTCCATCTCCCTGTAGGGGCTCCTGGGGGAAATATATGAAACAACTATTCTGCCTGATAAAGAATCCTCGTCAACTTCTATTCCATAAGACTGGAAAAGATGGTAAAGGTCACTCCTCATTCTTTCATAATCATCTTTTTCCCGAAGCACAAGGACTATGTCATGTATTTTACCTTTTCTTGATACAGTAATATGCAGCTTTGAGCCTATCCCCATATTCCCTATCAGCTTTAGAAGAGTACCAAGTGATTCAATTTTTTTCCCGGCAATCTCCTTGATTACATCACCCTGTCTTATCCCCGCAGTATCTGCCGGAGAATTACGTATAACAGAGACGATCTCCACCATCTTCTTATCATTGTTATGCGACAGTTCTCTCTCCCGCGCTATAAGCCCGAGCCACCCTCTCCTGACCCTTCCGAATTCAGTAAGCTCAGTGCAGACCTGCCGTACAATATTAGATGGTATCGCGAAACTTATCCCCTGAAACCCTCCGGAGCCTGATCTTATTGCAGTATTGATCCCCACCATCTCCCCCCTGAGATTTATAAGCGGGCCGCCGGAATTACCCGGATTAATGGAAACATCGGTCTGAATAAAATCCTCAATATCTGTGAATCCTATATTGTCTCTCCCCTTTGAGGAGACTATCCCTGCAGTAATAGACTGTTTCAGACCGTAGGGATTCCCTATTGCAAGAACCCACTCCCCCTCACCGAGAAGGCCCGAATCACCGAACCTTATCGGAGTAAAGACGGAGCCATCCCTGTTGTCAAGTTTCAGTACTGCAATATCGGTTTTATTGTCTGAAACATAATACCTGCCGTTATCAAAAAGCTGCATATCGTAAGTCCTGCCGTCACTGCATACAGCCCTGAAAAAATCCCCTTTCTTAACAACATGATAATTGGTCACAATAAATCCGTGCTTTGAGATTATTGTACCGGTACCATAAGAAATTCTTACAAGCTTTCCGCCGGAATCCCTCCCCTTTTTTTCATACGCTGAAATATTTACAACAGAAGGTTTAGCTGTACCGGAAGCGTTTATAAAATACCTGCTGAAGTCAGAGGGATTGGCGTAAACTGTTAAAGAGATTAAAAGGAGGGGAACAATTGCCTTTATTTTCATAATTAATCCACAACAATATCGAAATAGGTTCTGTCATCCTGCATTTTATATTTATCAAAATCTATGCCGGAGCCTGAGGGCTTATGCCTGAAATCACCTTTTATATCTCCCATCCCGGCAAGGAGAGAGTATATACCGACAGCCACCCCCTCGGCAATCTCATCCTGCCTGTGAAGAAGAACATCCCTATCCCATTTTCTGTTAAGGTAGCCAAGTTCGATATATGCGCTTATTGCGTTCACAAGGAGCGGGATAGACCAGGTTGAAACAAAGGGTTTTCCGGGTATCTTATCCTTACCGTTTACCCCCCTGTGATCAAGAGATTGAAGAACAAATTTTATAATTTCGTATGTGGCAAAGTAATTATCCCCTCCGAAATTTTTAAAGCTCTCCCCTCTACGATAGGTCTCATAAACAGACTTCTCCCTTTCCCTGAAGGGCCCCTCCTCCCTGTATGTCATGTAATCATCCGAGTACTGCGTATATGGTTTATGATCCCTTGCAGCAATATGCCAGCCAGGGGGATCATTATATATCCAGTTAACCATATTGTATTTATAACCCTTATAATCCCTGTAGTCTGTTGAATAATTTTTCTTAAGACTATAGCCGGTAAAATACTGCGCGCAATCCCTGAAATAAGCCAGCCTGTATGGAACTTTTACGGAATGCTTAAACCAGGATTTAAGAATTCCGTAGTCCTGTATCTTCCCCTTTCCACCTTTCTGAAGATTGACTAATCCGTTTTTTAACACATTATAAGGGGGAACAATAATTCCATTGAGACCTTTATAGTCAGAGGGGGCTGACTTTGCAAGATGCAGAGAGACTACCAGGTGCGGCCTGAATTCGTTTATTTTAGAAATTCTCCCTTTCTGAATTTCACCCTCAGCGTCGGGGTAATCATACAGCCTGTACGGGGCATTGGGATCCTTCATCTTCGATGCCTGATCAAAAGGGACTGAATCCTCACGGCTGATCATTGTATCAATATATATTCTGCGGACATTTCTATCACTATACCTGGAGAGAATTTTTCTGAAGGCCTCAAAATCACCATCCGGCGCACACATATCAATGAGCCGCATAACCTTCGTGCTGATGCTGAAGACTATATCACGCTCATGATTTTCGTGCAGACTGGCGCCAGCAGCGAAATAATCTATATACTTTCCGGTTACCAGATCAAATTTATCGCCATGTCTCTCTTTATCCTGATGGAAAACACCGCCGTGACCCGGATCAATTACAACACGGTAAACAGGAAATTCATACTGTTCAATTTTTTCAGGGGTAAAAGCGAGTATAGCCATCAGGAAAAGTATGAAGGCCAGTTTCTTACGTTTATTTTTACAGATAAAATTCACTATAGAACCGTTTTATAAACACTGTTGTTAATTTTCTAAAACAAAAAAGGGGGGTATTAACCCCCTTTTTATATCAGAAAAGTTTTATTCTCTGTAGTATTGTAACTATTGAGGATTTGTTGAAGCTTTCTGCTCACCTTTCTGAACATCTTCATAAATCCTGTTTCTGTTATCAGCTTTATCTTTTTTATAGGTCTCTTTTATATCTTTAACCTTAAGGCCGTCACTTTTTGCATCAGCCTCGTCTGTGTAAGCTACAGTTTCAAGGATTCTGATTCCATAAGCTTTGGCAACCCTGAAATGATAGAGGGACTGCTCAAAATTCCTTGCTGTATATTCATTTTCAGCATCATCCATCTGGCCGTAAGCAATTCTAAGCCTCATCTGGTTCTGAAGAAGTTCCCTGTGCTTGTTCGGATCCGATCTTGTTTTCTGATTCAGGTGAAGAGCAACTACCTGTGTATGGCATTTATCAAGAATGTCCTGCGTATCCTTTTTGTACTGCTCTGCCATCTTTTTCATAAGATCTGAAATAGATTTTGCGTTTCTTTCAAACCATACCTTAGCAAAAATGGTATCTCTTTTATAATAAAGCTCAATGGCTCTTTTATACTCTTCATAAATTTTATCATAATCACCTTTCCAGCCGTATTTCTCGAAATTGGTGACAATAACATTAAGAAGATAAATCTGCTCAAGGTTCTTCTTTACAAGCTTGGCTGAAACATCATTCGCGTGAAACTTTGCGAGATAAGAATCATA
>DINC01000084.1:3433-3617 GCA_002425885.1 Spirochaetia bacterium UBA5550
GTGATTGAAATTCTCGTTAATATTGTCGCTCCCTTTGGGATCCAGCTCCTTCGCTTCCTGGGAAAAACCTGAAAGAGTAAAAGCGAGAATAAGTGAAGCGATAACCAGTAAGGTTCTTCCGTATTTCTTCTCGATTGTCATAATTTATCTCCTAGATAAAGATAACAGTTTTTTAAGTATCCGT
>DINC01000262.1 GCA_002425885.1 Spirochaetia bacterium UBA5550
AATAATACGAATAGAAGTTTCTGAATTCAAAGGTAAAGAACTGATAAACATAAGAATATGGTACGTTGCCGGACGTGATATGGATGGCAATGATATCTATAAACCTACACAGAAAGGGGTAGCTCTGAATATTTCTGAATTTAATGAACTACGCGATGGAGTTAACAAGCTTGAAGCATATATCACAGATAAATCTGGCGGAACTGTTCCTGATCAGCCTGCACCGCAGCATAAGGCTGATTATTCCGAAGGTATCCCTGATCAGGAAGAGAGTGAAAATACAGAAAATTCGGAAAATACTGAAGAAGAGGCTTAAATTTCAAGCTCAATAATTCCATCCTCATAAAGCTCAAGAATTACTCTTACGCATTCCTTCCTGGCACGGTTAACCTGAATTTCATCATGAATAATATCAGAATTAATCGTGCCGGAGATAACACCTTTAATCAATACTGATGCCGGAAAATTCACATTGTTTATCACGCGATCAACTGTTTTTCGGCTGCACTGCTTTAATGCAGTTGAAAGGATATACCATCCGCTGTTTCTCACAATAATTTCAAAATCACTATTATTTATCACAGCTGCAAGTATATATCCAAAATCCTCATGATTGTATTTTAAGGTTTCAGCAGTAAGTTTTCTGTATGTTCTGATTACTGAAATCCTTGCATCCGGCACTGGATGAGAAGATCTGCTGATGCTTCCATAAAACAATTCGCTGATTTTTGCCGGTGAAAAATCTCTTTTAAAAAAGGGGTATTTCTCTTCGTTATAATCCGTAAAAGCGTCCTGAATGGTTTGGTCGCTGCATTTAATTATGGTTTTATAAAGCATCTTTTTATGATCCATTTCAGAAATCCAGTCAGTCCAGCTTTTCCTCATGTATAATTCGTAATCGGTGATTTTATTTATAAGACCGGAAAGGGTTCTGAACCGGTCACTAATATGGTTGTTTCCCTTTTTATATACCTGATTAATATTCTCTTCAACGGAATAGATTCCGCAGAAAATATCCTCCCCTGTTACTTTTCCTTTATATTTTTTCAGTTCCCCGCTGAGGCTTTCCTGTCTGTTTTTTGAAAGAGCATTTTTGATTTTAAGTGAATACTCAGGAAACCCGTTAATCAGTAGAACCAGCTGGTAATCTGTAAGCCGGTTATTCCTTTTTAGAAGATCAAGCATTGCTGACAGCTCTATGCTTTCAAGTTTTGACAGCAGCATCTCAATTGACGGATATAAAAGATCCGGCTTTTTAAAAAAGGGTATCAGAAGTTCTGAAATATTTTCCCGCACATATGATGTGTCAAGAGAAGGGATAAGAATATTAAAAAATCTTCCCGGTATGCTTATTATCAGAATGATTTCATTCTCATCTTTCCGCAAGGCTATTGTATACTGGTAGAGATTGTTTTTATCCTCTACCAGATCTTTATCAATTACGGACAAATTTTTGATCTCTCTTCCTGAGATAAATTGAAGAGTAAAAGCTGCCCTTTTAACAGATTCTCTAATTGAAGCTGTAATTTTTTTTCTCTTATCGTCACCCGGATCTGATATTACTATGCCCGGCTTTATAATTTCATTGAGTCTTTCGATAACCAGAGTTAAATCATGGTTGTTTAAAACTGCCGCAGATCTGATCTGAGAGAAGGATACATGGAAATTTTTTAATTCAGGTAATTCGAAAATGCCGGGAAGAATAAGTTCTGTTATAAGCCGGGGTATTATAAAAGAGGAATCCATTTCAGAATTCAATATTCAGAAAGGCAATATCATCATTCACAGGAGTTTTGTCAATGAAGGAGTTAAGGTTTTTCATAAGTTCTGTACAGAACTCCTCCCCCGTTATACTGCTTTTATCCCTGATAAATTTTGCAAGGCGCACTTCTCCGTAGTCCTCTCCGGAATTATTTTTCGCCTCAGTGATCCCATCAGTATATATGAAGAGCCTGTCCCCAGGCGCTACATTCACACTCTTCTCCTCGTATTCGCATTCATCAGATATTCCGATGAACCATCCGAATGAATCCAGCGCAAGCACCTGATTTTTGGATTCCCTGTAAAATAAGGCACGTGTATGTCCGGCGTTGGAATAGCTTAATTTCCCTGAATTTTTATCGTAAATAAGATAGAAAGCTGTTACATACTGTGTGTCAAGGAGAGCTCCCTTCATCTGTCGATTAATCTCTTTCATTAATTCATCAGCTCCCCTGAACTTGGGAGCTGAAATACTGAAGAGCATTTTTGCCATTGTCATTGTAAGAGCAGCGGGAATTCCATGGCCCGTTACATCAGCTATTACAAAAGCTGAACGGTTATCGTCAATTTTATAGCAGTCAAAAAAATCTCCGCCGATATCTTCAATAGGCTTATAAATTCCGCTCACAGAGGGGTAGTCCATAAAGCTGAATTCACTGGGCACAATGTAACGCTGAATTTTTTTTGCGGCTTCCAGCTCTTTTTTTATAAGCATATTTTTTTCGTATAGCTCGGTGTTTGCGTTTCTTAGACGGAGGAGAGAGAAAACCCTGGCAATAACCTCCTGTTCATTCAGTGGTTTAAGCAGATAATCATCAGCGCCGGTGCTAAGCCCTTTGATTTTTGCATTAAGGTCATCAAGTCCGGTCATAAGAATTACAGGTATAAACTGTTCACGTTTATCCCTGCTGAACTCCTTCAGAAATCCGAAACCGTCCATCTCCGGCATAATAATATCAAGCAGAATAAGATCGTAGGATTTACTATTGATCATCTCAAGTCCTGCAATGCCGTTTTCCGCCTCATCAACAGCGATATTCAGGGGAGTGAGTATCTTTATGATAAATGCCCTGTTGAGTTTGCTGTCATCTATGCAGAGAATTCTGTACTTTTTATCAATAATATTTTTTATCATTGTTTATTTTCTATAGTATTTTAAATTTTGAAAAAAGAGATAAACAGCACTCTGAAACAAACGTAAAATGTTT
>DINC01000236.1:0-164 GCA_002425885.1 Spirochaetia bacterium UBA5550
TGAAAGATTTTCGTTTTTATTTCTTAATAATCTGCTTATTAAAGAAATGGGACTGAATATAATTAAAATTTCATCAACACTCTCAGATTCAGAGAATGCCTTCGCAATCATTCTTGATCTATGACCGGCATCACGGATTTCAAGAATTTCTTCAAGTCCAATCA
>DINC01000236.1:185-2545 GCA_002425885.1 Spirochaetia bacterium UBA5550
AATTAATCTTAAAAAATTGAATATATACATATCAGTAAAACCTTATTAAAGCCCAGTGTAAAAATTTATCATATGCTAAAGTCTGTATTAATAATTTTTACGCTGTATACGCTAATTATGAGATTATTACACTTTTTATATAAATTTTTATTTGTCGATATATAAAAGGCTATTATCGTAGTCCGTTGAAACAATACGTGCCGGGTTCCCGATTACGAGTGCTTTCTCTGGTACGTCCTTCGTAACCACTGCTCCAGCAGCTATTGTAGAATTTGAGCCAATTATAATTTTTCCAGAAATGACTACGTTTGGCCCAATCCAGACATTATCCCCAATTTCAGGAGTACCATATTTCCCGTCAGAATATCCCCAGCCGATTGTAGTAAACTGATGAAGTATGCAGTTTTTACCGATTTTACCTCCAATAAAAATACATGATGGATGAGCAATAAAAAGTCCAGGCCCAAAATCTTCATAGCTTTCTATATGAATGTTATAAATCATTCCTGATATCTTGAATATGACATGCGCTATAAGATATAAGGGGAAACCAAGAAGTTTATTTTTATGGTATTTGCTCTGTGTATATTGGTTAAGCCTATATATTGCAACATAATGAATGCCTGAATCACTTAGAATAAACCGCAGTTTTCGGTATTGTGATTGATTTTTGTAACTACGGATTATATAAAACCGTTCCAGATCTTTTTTGAAATATTTTTCCCTTTTCATCTTATCTACTATCCTTATTAACCAATTTTTTGCAAATCCATTTTGTAAATTTTAAATTTCTGATACAATTTTGTAATCTCGGACTTATTCACAACAAGCAGCCAGACGGTTAAAAGAAGTCCCGGCAGTATAATACGCACCCAGTTATTTGAAGTCCACAGGTTAATTAGTAAATCCATTAAGATCAATAATACTGCAAGAATTATGTNNCATTAGTAAAACAGAAATGGAGCCAGCTATAGTACTTATAGGAATGTTAAGTATCCGTATAATTATGACAAAAACAATTAGTAGAGAAATACTTGTGACGACTGTGAATGCAATTGCCATTCCCGATATACCTGCATATTTGATACCTATAAATCCGAATATACCAAGGAAAATGGTTGAAATCATTTGTACTAAATTCCATATTTTAATGCGGTTAATGGCTCCTAAAATTGGATTGTTCTGGATGCAGAATGAGCTGAATACCAGGTATATCATGAAAATTTTTACCAGTGGGATAGTATCGGCCCATTTTTCACCAAGCAGAATATAGATAACAGGCTCTGAGACAAAGTAACCGAATATCAGTACAGGAGTCATCCAGGTGAGAAAAATGACCAGCAATTGAGTAAAATTTCGTTTTATTCGGTCCGGATCATCATTAAATGTAGAGAATAGCGGGAACAGCATTCTTCCAAAAATAGCTTGTACCTTAAGGATTGGATATTTGGAGAGGCGAAAAGCCATTGTATACAAACCAAGAGGAGTCTTGCCCAGAAGTTTACCTACTAAAAGATAGTCGATGTTTTCATAAGTGAACATAAAGAGGTTGGTCAGTGTGAAATGTATTCCGGAATTTAAAAGCGGCTTAAGCCGCAGCCAGGAAAATTCAAACTTAGGTTTCCAGCGTGTGAGAAAAATGATAATAACAGCTCTCGACCCGGTCTTTGTAATTGACTGCCAGACAAGGCACCATACTCCGAAGTTCATATAAGCTAATACTATAGCAACAATACCTGATACAAAAACACTAAGAAGTTCAGCTATACTCATTTTCGCATATTCAAGCTTTTTTGTTTCCATAACGTCTGGAATGAAATTAAGCGGCATTACTATAAAATTAATAAAGACAACCTGCGTAATAATAGTCAACCGTGGTTCGTGATAGAATACTGCTACAAGTGGAGCTGCTAAATACATTAAGAAATATAGTATTACTGATATTGCTACCGTTGACCAGAATACTGAATTTGTATCCAGGCTATCAATTTCTTTTTTCTGGATAAGGCCAGCAGTAAGACCGAATTCTGAAAAATAGCCTATGAAAGCGGTAATAACAATAACCATTCCGAATAGTCCAAAATCATCCGGGGAAAGTAACCTTGCTACAAAAATTGTTATAATAATGTTTAAAGCCTGAGAACCGAATTGGGATATGCTATTCCATATAGTTCCTTTTATCAGTTTGTTTATTGTCGACATCTACAGTCCTTTATAATTTCATATAGGAAAATTTTTTGATGATATAAAAAATCAATGTAATGATTGATTTCATTTTTATTGTTCTAAATAAATCAAAGCGTGACATTTTTCAGGAGTTATTTGATTCAACCTGATTAGTGAGTAAATGATTATTTTTC
>DINC01000237.1 GCA_002425885.1 Spirochaetia bacterium UBA5550
TGTTCCAATCATACTAAAGAGAATATCAAATTTGTCCACTTTACTTCTCTTATTGGTTTGGTAATAATCATCCTCGCTAATATTATAAGTTTCATTAAGTGCAATATCATAAAGATTTAAATGTGTGGAAGTAACTAAGGGATAACCCTTATCAACAGGATTAGGTGAATCATGAGTACCATCTGTAATATTAATTACTTTAGATAGTATTTTATATTCCCATCCCGCCGGAATTTTCATTTCCAATTCTTCATTAAAAATCATCTCCCCGCCATTACTTTTATATGGCTTCCCATTCTCATCGGGGAACTCAAAATCAACAAACCACTGTTTGTAAATTGCCTGTGCAGTTTCTTCCAGTTTCTGAATCATCTTCTGATTTAAAGCTATGCGATCTTTAATGACATTATACTCTTTTACTATCTCTCTTTGTTTTGCGATAGAAGGTACAGGTAACAACGTGTTACACATTTCATCCCAGCCGAATATCTCCCTGGCACTTCCATGGCTCATAAATCTTGCATACCTGTCAAACTCAGGTCTGCGGAACCACATCATTAGATATTCCGGTGAAAGTACATTGGTATCTTTTATTTCAAATGGTGTATATGCCTGTGAAATAATTGCTTCATCATAGTCTTCCAATAAAGCAATAGAAATCTTATCGCCGTTTCTTGAGGTTACAGGACCATAAGCAAACTGATTTCTCTTTACAATTTTGTATGTAGACATATCTGTTCCAATGGTATTGGCAATGGAAGGGATGAATTTCTTTTGAATACTGACGCCTAAAAGCAAGTCGATTGTTATATCAGTATCACGATTATTAACTTCCTGTATGTAATCACCTAAAGGCTTATAATTCCTCCTACTCATCTTTCACCTTCCAGTACCCTGTCTTGTCGGACCCTGCGCGTGAAATAATTCCATCATCCTGAAGCTTTTTAATATTACGGGTTATTGTTCTGCGCGATTTGTTCAATCTGAGCGCAAGTTCATCGAGGGTTATTTTCGGATCTTCTTTAATAAGTTTTACAATGCCACTTACAGTGTCATTTACAGTGTCACGAATATCTTTTCTTAAAGGTTCCCCCTGCCTCTTTTTAAGGGTGGAAAGGATTTCATTAAGCATAAATTCAATAAAAATCCCGCAGTCTGCCGCTTTTGTACTCTGCGCAATGACATCATAGTATTTCTGCTGGTTCTGGAAAACCATGTTTTCCACAGGGAGATATTCAAATATCGGGTGGAGTTTACTTAATATAAGCGACTGCCACAATCTCCCCAGCCGCCCGTTTCCGTCAATAAAGGGGTGTATAAATTCAAACTCGTAATGAAACACGCAGCTTTTAATCAGCAGATGGTCGTCGGATTTTTTTAACCAGCCGAAGAGGTCTTTCATCAGGGCAGGTACACGGTCTGCGGGTGGTGCAACATGGACAGTTTTATCTCCGGCAAAAACACCAACGCCGCCGGTTCTGAAATGACCGGGTTTATCTACAAGGGCATCCATCATCAGGGCATGAGCCTTCAGCAGGTCTTTAACATTATACGGGTCTAAAGAGGTAAAGGCATCATAAGTCTTAATGGCGTTTTTAACCTCCTGTATCTCACGAGGAGGTGCAGCTACATGCTTCCCTTCAATAATATCTGTTATCAGATTTTCCGGAATAGTGTTCCCCTCAATTGCAAGTGATGCGTGAATTGTTTTAATACGGATGATTTTGCGGAGCAGCAGGCCATCCTCCTGCTCCATGCGGATAACATAACGCTCAATCTGGGCTGAAATATCCGCAATCAGTTTAATCGTCTTTGAGCTTATGCTGAATGGGGGTTTATAATCTGATTTCATAACCCAGCTCCTTAAAGACTTTAAGTAAATCTTTTCTTGAAGCAGCCTCGGCTTTCAGCAGTTCTGTGAATTCTCCCTGCAAATCTTTCATCTTTTCATCAAAATCTATATTCTCATCACGGTTGACAAACTCGATGTATTTGCTCGGAACAAGGGAGAAATCCTTTTTTGCAACTTCATCAAATGTTGCTGAATAGCAGTATTCAGGGATATCTTTATAAGCCTCTAAGGCCCCTGAATCCCCTAAAGGGGACTTGTCTCCTTTTTCGCTAAGAACCTCGAAAGCCCCCAAAGCCCCTATGTCCCCTAAAGGGGACATAGGGGCCACAAGGGNNATTATTGAAGCGGATTATTTTATATCCATAAGATTTAAGAATATTTGTTCTTTCCTCATCTGCTTCTTTTCTGGAATCATGAGAGTCACCGTCTACCTCAATAATCAGCGCTTCTTTTATTGAGCAAAAATCAGCAATAAACTGATCAATTACATGCTGTTGTCTGAATTTTACGCCAAGCTTATTATTCCTTAAAGAATCCCATAAAACACTTTCAGCCTTAGTCGGATTTTTACGCATCTCCAATGCCTTTTCCTCAAGCTGACGGTAAAGTTTCGGATTCGCCGAGTGTATCACCGAAGGACCACCCCCTTTCTCAGGAACAACATCATCTATCAAAACTCCCCCTTCAGTGAGCCTGGCTCCATCACCCCCTTCAGGGGGCCGGGGGGCCATCACCCCCTTTAGGGGGATGGGGGCCATCTGCCACGCATGATAAGTTGCTGCTATCTGTTTAATATGCTGCTCATTAAACTGAACATATTTTTTTTCAAAAGGCTCACCAATCTGCCTGAGGTCCATGAAAAGTATTTCTCTCTCACGGTTTCGGTAATGACGCTTCTCATCTCCGATTGTTCGTATGTGTTCTTTTTTATTATTGTTCAAAATCCATAAAGTAACACTAATATCTGTTGTATAAAATAGATTG
>DINC01000346.1:0-4412 GCA_002425885.1 Spirochaetia bacterium UBA5550
AAAAGGGGCTTTCTCTTTTATTTTTTGTACAGGTTATATTTTATTTATTTACGTTTATGACTTCACTTTTCTTTTCATCAAGCTGAACTATGATCTGCAGTTCTTTGAACTCCGGAGATTCCAGACCATACTGGATTTCAACAGCTTTCAGGAGAGCCTGATTTTTCTTGTTTTTATAGTAAACAATATCTTCATCGGAACTTTTTCCGCTCTTGTCAAGAAGAGTCTCCATGAATGCATAACAGCTTGACATGTACTTGTATGCCCAGAGATCTTTTCTGTTTTCATCTTTAAGAGTTATATATCTCTCCAGAATAGGGATACATGGCTTAAGATTCCCCAGGTCGTACTGTGTTGATACATAGATCCTGAAGAGTCTTGATTTAAATGTGAGATATTTTTCATTATGAATAAGATCATGTGAACGTATCTCGTCCATTGTATTAATGGCTTTTGTAAAATATGTTATAGATTTTGTTTTGGCTTCAGTTTTCAGCCTGCTGATATACCTGTCCTGGGCATTTTTTCTGTCAACTTCCTGCCAGTACCATTTTTCATTCAGATATTTCTTGTTTTTGTAAATATCTTTAAGCCTTGTAATCTCGGTTTCCATGTCGTCAAGAGTATCGAGACCTTTTGCATATTCATCTATTGATCTTTTAAGAAGAAATTCCGAATACTCCTCACTTAAGGTCTCAAGTTCCTTAAGTGATGCTATATAAGGTTTATAATCACTTATTCTCCATCCGTCTTTAACATCGGAGTTGGGATTAACCGGTTCTTTTTTGGCATCGTTTTTTGTTTCCGTCTGCTGTTTATTCGCATCGGCCTGTTCACTCTGCTGGGCTGAAGCTGTGCTTAAAAAAGAATATGTCAGAAAAATACCGCAGATCAGTACAGCTGTTTTCCCTGCTATTGAATTAGATTTCATATATAACCTCTTATAAAAACTATATCTTGCGCTTTATTTTCATAATCGTCTTTATTGAATAAAAAATTTATAGTTTTTCTCCAATTGAACTGTTTAATTTTAATTAAATTTCAATATAATAAAAATCGGCAATTAATCTTGACAATTATACTGCTGTTTAAGCAGTTTTTATTTAAAATATTTAACTTTCAATAATAAAATCGGGATGAACAAAAAAGATAAAAATAATTTCTGCCCGTATTGTGATTATTCAGGAATAATTCATAATACAGCATTCGAAATAACAGGGGATAACGCACTTTCTCCATGCCCCAAGTGTGTTTTGCCTAAATGTAAATGCGGGGGTGAAGAACCCTACTATTATAGTGACGGCGATAATATCAGGGCATGTTTCTGCAGAACTACCCGTCTAAAAATTGACAGGGTCCTTGAAATTTATAACGCTTCCGGCATAGATAGTAAAAAATTCAGATGGAAAACAATTAATGATTTCAAAGCTTCAAGTAAACACGCTTCTGAGGCAAAAAATGCCGCGTATGATATAATCCAGAAATTCCCGGATGTAAACAAGGGACTTTATCTGTGGGGAAATCCCGGTACCGGGAAAACACTATTGTCATGCATAGTGCTGACTGAACTGATTACACATCATGCTGTTAACGGTAAATTCATTAAAATATCAAGAAATTTCTTCAATCTTCTGCGTTCCACGTTTGTTGAAGGATCAGAGCGTTACGGGCAGTCAGGTAAAATTGAGAAGGATCTTGCAGCAGTGGACGTTCTTGTTATCGATGACTTCGGGGTGCAGAGAGATTCCCCCTGGGAGCAGGAGACTCTTTACAATCTAATTGATGCACGTTACGAAGCAGAGAAATTTACAATAATAACATCAAATAATAATCCTGAGAAATCTCTCAAGGAGCTATCAGATGGGCGAATTCTTTCGAGATTACGCGAAATGTGCAGGATTATCGAACTCAGCGGTGAAGATTACAGAGAGAAAAAGTAATGCCTTTAGTGTATATAGGCCTCGGGAGCAATATCGGGGAGAGGAGAGAGTATCTTGCGTCCGCTATCAGGATGATTAAGGAAAAAATATCTCCAGATCTGCTGTCTGAAAGCTCAGTGATTGAAACAAAAGCTGTAGATTATACAGAACAGCCCGATATTTTAAACCAGGTTATATCGATAAAAACTCAAATCCACCCTGAAACGCTTCTCGAAACTCTGAAGGAAATTGAAAAAACTCTGGGGAGAGTTAAAAGGTTCGATAAAGGGCCTCGGGAGATTGACCTTGATATTCTCCTGTACGATGATCTTGTAATGAATAACAGCAGCCTGGTGATTCCGCATCCTGAANNAGAACACCTTGTGGAATTAAACCCGGAACTCCGGGACCCTGTAACAGGTGAGAAATATTCTGTTTTATTGGTAAAGAATAAGCTTAAAACTGAAGGATTATCTGGTACTTAGTCCCGATAATTGATCTTTTTTTTGAAAAAAAGTTCTGTTGAAGCTAAATTATAAAGACAATTACATGCAAAAACTGATTCAGCAGATTACATCTTTTTAAAGATACGGAGGAGAATATGAGTGTTAAAATTTCAGTGAACGGTTTCGGCAGAATCGGCCGCAATGTTGTCAGAGGGATATTTATGTATCCTGAAAAGTATGGTAATATAGAGGTTGTCAGTATCAACGATCTTACTGATGCTAAAACCCTGGCGCATCTCTTCAAGTATGATTCAATATTCGGGATATTTGACGGAGATGTTTCTTACGACGATACTTCAATTACTGTCAATGGAAAGAAGATCAAGGTACATTCTGAAAAGGACCCTGCTGCCCTGCCGTGGAAAGCGGAGGGTATTGATGTTGTAATAGAATCAACAGGGAAATATACTGAGAGGGATAAAGCAGAGGCTCACCTGAAAGCAGGAGCTCAGAGGGTAATTATATCCGCTCCGGCCAAGAAAGAGGACATAACAATTGTTATGGGTGTAAATGAGAATATGTTTGATAAATCTGCTCATAAAATTATATCAAACGCCTCCTGCACAACTAACTGCCTTGCCCCTCTTGCCAAAGTAATACATAATAAATTCGGTATAGAGAAAGGTCTTATGACCACTATTCACTCTTATACCAATGACCAGAAGGTTCTTGATGCGCCGCATAAGGACCTCCGCAGGGCGAGAGCTGCTGCAATGTCAATGATCCCCACTACAACAGGTGCAGCTAAAGCTGTTGCTCTGGTTATACCGGACCTGAAGGGTAAACTCGATGGAGGGGCAATAAGGGTCCCGACACCCAATGTATCTATAGTTGACCTTACATGTACACTTAAAAAGGATGTCACTATTGAAGAAGTAAACAGGGCTGTGAAAGAGGCATCAGAAGGTGAACTTAAAGGAATACTTCAGTATAGCGAAGAGCCGCTTGTTTCAATGGACTTTAAGGGGAACAGCTATTCCTCCATCTTTGATGCAGAGCTGACAAAGGTTGCCGGCGGAAATCTTCTGAAAGTTCTGAGCTGGTATGATAATGAATGGGGCTATTCATTGAGATGCATTGATCTTGCTCTTTATATATCAAAATGAAAACCTGGAGGATTGATTGATGGACAGGAGGCAGATCTTTGCCGGAAACTGGAAGATGTTTAAAACCGGAGATGAAGCAGATAAACTTGTAAAAGCTTTAATCAACGGCCTGAATGTTAAATCCGGGAGGGAGTATGTTGTATTTCCCCCTTCTACGGTTTTATCAAGGGTTTCTGCTTTATGTGCGGATACGCCGCTGAGAACAGGCGCGCAGAACATGTTTCATGAAAAGCAGGGTGCATTTACAGGGGAGATATCCCCTCTTATGGTAAAAGATTGCGGTGCGTCGTTTATACTTATCGGCCACTCCGAAAGAAGGCATATCTTCCATGAAACAGATGACGATGTTAATCTCAAGGTTAAATCCGCTCTTGCGAACGGTCTTGAGCCCATGGTTTGCGTGGGCGAGCTTCTGCTGGAGCGGGAGAGCGGTGAAACAGAAAAAGTCCTGGAAGCCCAGGTTAAAGGGGCTTTTTCCGGCCTGAAGCCTGAAGATATGAGCCGGATTTCAATAGCGTATGAGCCGGTATGGGCAATAGGTACAGGCAAAGTTGCCACTCCTGAAATGGCAGAGGAGGCACACCGGGTTATTCGCGGTCTGATAAAGACTCTTTTCGGAGTTGAAACTGCTGAAGGTATTCCTGTCCTTTATGGAGGTTCTGTTAAACCTGATAATATTTCCGGTTTATATACCCGGGAGAATATTGACGGAGTTCTTGTGGGGGGGGCAAGCCTCGAAGAGGATTCTTTCCTGAAGATTATTAATGTATAAGTATTGATTTTTGTATAGGAATTATTCATAAAGGCCCGCCTTAAAAGCGGGGCAGATTTTGTTATTATTTATAAAAATAAATAAGTACTAAATACTGATTGATTTTTTT
>DINC01000346.1:4453-4915 GCA_002425885.1 Spirochaetia bacterium UBA5550
AACGAAGAAATATTAGTAATTTCTTGACATGGAGTTGTGGCAAACTTACGCTGTCAGACGTATGTTCTGAGAGTATTTTTCTATTTATTATATTAAGAGGAAAAAATGGGTGTATTAACATCAATATTGAGTGTTTTATTTGTCATATTATGCGTTCTGATTATTATAGTCATTCTGCTTCAGTCTGATAAGGGAGCAGGTATGGGTATTCTGGGTGGAGCAGGGCAGTCAACCTTCGGTTCCTCCACAGCTGATATTATTACCAAGATAACAGCTGCAATGGTTATAATCTTTATGGCGGGTTCACTTGGATTAGCAATTCTTGAATCAAAAAAAACCGGTTCTTTAAAAGATAAAATTTTAAACACGGAAACCACTGAGTCAGGAATGATAGAAAAAGCTGATACCTCTGCTGAAAGCGGGAATCAAAAAGATTCCGGCAGTAACAGATAATCTGTTATT
>DINC01000347.1:0-1684 GCA_002425885.1 Spirochaetia bacterium UBA5550
TATAAATTCTATATAATCTTTTTCTGAAACAAATAAAGGGAAGCCGTCTTTGGTGATGTATGAATCCTGGTTAATATAAACTTTTTTTAAGAAAAGATATGAAATTATATTGCCTGAAAAAATTACCAGAAGAGCAAAAATAAGCGCGCCAATTGCGTATCGCTTATACATTTCCAGCTGGTACATTGTCGGCATTGTCATGAAGTTTTTTCCAGCTCCTTTGCTCTATTAAATGCAGATTCAACAGCATCAATTACTATTCCATTGAATCCGGCGCGTTCAAGTGAATGTAAGGCTTGAATTGTGGTCCCACCGGGTGAAGCAACTCTATCCCGCAGCATAATTGGATTTTCCATTTTGTCAAGAAACATTTTTGCAGAACCGAATAATGTCTGACCTGCAAGGAGCAGTGCTTCGTTTCTTGTTAATCCCATTTTAACACCCGCATCAGCAAGCGCCTGAATGAATGTGAATACATAGGCCGGGCCGCTTCCCGAAATTGCAGTTACAGCATTCATGTGCTTTTCTTCCATCAATAAGACACGTCCGGTATATTCAAGAATACGCATAACAGTTGTTGTTTCTTCGCTTGTAACATTATCTGTTACTGAGATCACGGTCATTCCGCAACCTGATAGAGCAGGTGTATTAGGCATAGCCCGGATGAGCTTTTTTTCGCCGGTAATCTTTTGCAGCGTTTCAAGTTTTACTCCTGCGGCAACAGATAGAATAATTCCGGTGTAACTTTTTAATTTTTCTGCAACTTTTAATGTGACATCAGGTTTAACAGAGATAATTAATAGTTCTGAATCTGTTATCAGCTCCTCAATGCTGTCGGTTATTCTGATTCCTGTCTCATCTGCGATGCTTTCCAGCTTGTCAGTATTTGTGTCGTATGCTTTTATTAATGCAGGGGAGATCCCTTTACTGATGCCTGTTATAATTGCACTCCCCATATTCCCTGTGCCTATTACTCCGATTCTGAAATCAGATTTCATGTATTGTAACTCCTTTTCCCGAATATTGCTGTTCCGATTCTCAGCATTGTTGCCCCATGTTCAACTGCCATGAGATAATCGCCCGACATCCCCATTGAAAGTTCTTTGAGATTAAGTGAAAGTGTGCGGTTTATATTAATGAGGGTATCGGCTGTTTCTTTAAATGACCTTTCTGTTGTTTTACTGTCATCAGTAAGAGGGCCTATTGACATTACTCCTTCCAGCCGGAGATTTTTAAGGCTTGTAATATATTCCGCAAGTTTTACCGCTTCATCAGGAGATATGCCGCTTTTTGTCTCCTCCTCAGACGTTTTTATCTGAATAAGAATACGTTGTACTTTATTAATTTTTAAAGCTTCGTTATTAACTTTAAGGGCTGTTTCCTCTTTATCTATTGAGTGAATCATTTCAAAAAGTTTTACTGCATCTTTAGCTTTATTTGTCTGAAGATGGCCCAGCATGTGAAAATTAAAATTGCCATGCAGATGAGGCAGTTTTAATATAGTTTCCTGTACTTTGTTTTCGCCGAATAGTGTTATCCCTGAATCAATAGCTTCCTGAATGTCGGTGTATGGAAATGTTTTGGAAACTGATATGATTTTTATATCATCCGGATTACGTCCGGAGCTAAGGGCTTTATCGTTAATTCTCTCTCTGATTTTTCTGTAATTATCAATTATATTCAT
>DINC01000347.1:1793-4264 GCA_002425885.1 Spirochaetia bacterium UBA5550
GGCATCTAAGGGATTAAGTTTATGTGCTTTTTCCGCGGATTTTAATGAGCTGTTAAAATTACCTGTGTCGTATTCTATCTGTGCAATATTTAACCATGTCCCATGATATGATGGAACAATCTCTGCTGCTCTCTTCAGAAGTTTAATTGACTCAGAGGGTGATAATGCAGTTAAAGCATCTGCAGCTTTAAGGTATCCCCAGATATTGTCAGGATATTTACTTATGATTTTTTTGTACAGGAATACCGCTTTTTTATCATCACCTTTTTCGAAAAAATAATCACCTTCAAGAATGTCGGTTAGCCAGAAACCGCCGTTTTCATTTTCTCTGCTGGAAGCAAAATCTTTTTCATTATAAGCGGCTTTTGCTGATACCTTTACGCTCTCCCGTAGAATTTTTTTTATCCATTTTTCTGAAATTTTTCTGTCAGTTATATACAGCCCGCTGTCATTTTTTTGATTCCATATTGAATCAGCTATCTTACCTTCTTTGCGGGCTTTATTATAGAGAGCGGTACCGGGATAATATGCAACAGGGGAAACAATTGAATCATGGGGGAGAGATGCGTGAAGAAGAGATATTGTACTGTTTATGTCTTTTTCATCTTCACCCTCCATTCCTGCCATAAGGTAGAAGGAGAGATATACACCTGCTTTTCTTGTCGCATCAGATGCACGTTTAATCTTTTCCAGTGAAGTTGATTTTTCGTAGAGCCTGAGAATTTTTTCTGAACCTGATTCTATTCCGAACTGAATGTGTTCAAGTCCGCAGCTCTTCATGGCAGAGAGCATTTCAAAGTCTATTGTGTCAACTCTTGCCTGGCAATTCCACATCATATATATTCCGCTATCATTGAGGAGACTGCAGAATTCAAGAACACGTTTTTTGTTAAGTGTAAAGTTGTCGTCCCTTATTGAGAAATAGACTATCCCGAATTTTTTTTGAATCGATTTGAGTTCATTGATGATATTTTTTGGACTCCGGTATGTTACTTTTTTCTCCCAGAAATACGGCGAAGAACAGTATGTACAGGAAGAGGGGCAGCCGCGGGTTGTAATAATATAGCGGAACTGTTCATGCGGATTAACTCCGATCATCCGCCCGCTAAAAGCTGAAGCGCAGGGGATTGAATCAAGGTCTGCTATCCTCTCCTCCCTGAATATTGTTCCTTTGTGAAATTTATCAGGGGATGTGAGAATTTTTGCTACTGCAATTTCCCCTTCTCCGCGGACTATAAAATCAATTTCAGGGCAGTCTGTTAGCATTTGATCTGGAAGAAATGTCGGGTGCTGCCCTCCTGCAATTATAATTAAATCTCTTTTTCTTTTTTTTAGTTCTTTAATAAACTTAAGTGACTCGTGGCGATTGAATGAAAAAATTGAAACAGTTACAGCGTCAGGTTTTTCTCGGAGTACGATCTCCGCTCCCTTTAATGCGCCGTATTCTGAAAGGTTTACGAGAGTAACTGTGTGCCCCTCTCTTTCAAGAAAGGAGGCTATGGAGGGAACACCAGATGGCATCAGTGAGATAAAATAATCGTCCCTGTCTTTATATTCGCAGAGATAAGCACAGACAACTCTCATCTGCATTGGCTGCTGATTGAATTCACGTAGATCGGAGCGAGATGACCCACATGTTCAACTCCTTTGAATGACAGTTCTTTCCAGAAATCTGATCCCCTGCCGCTGAAAAGAGTGTTCCAGTCTTGAAGGAATTGTTTAGACAAAGGGAGATATGACCAGTGCCATTTTTCCTCTTTATATCCTGTGTCACGGCCGGCAGTGTAGGGTTGATAAAATCCGTATTTAGAAGCATTCTTTACGAGCCAGCCGTAGATAATTTTACCTTCACCTTTGCTGTAGTATTCATTGTTCAGACTGTTTATATCAAAATCAGTTCCCCAGTGATGACGCGAAGTACCGGGCATTGATGAATATTGAAGTATAAGTTCACCTTTTTTAAGCGGGTCTTTTATTTCGTTGATTGATGATATTCCGGTGATCTTCCTTTTTCCCGTCCATTTCTCCTCCCAAATCCCTTTTTGTGAATAGAAATTTCTTGTTGCACTGATTACTGTTATTTTTATTTTGGGATGGTCTTTATGAAAATCTTTAAGCATAAGGGAGATGCTCTCTGCTGTTTCTTTACGGAGATATTGGCCTTTTCTTGAAACAAGGATGTCTGTTTTATCAAGATTTATGAACAGGGGATGTTCAGAGGGATTAAATTTACCCGTCACATAATTAAAAACAGGAATCATATAGATTCCTGTCTCTTCTGACATTGATATTCCGCTCAATGAGAGCAGAACTAAAAAGGGTGTAATAATTCTACATATTACTGACTGCAAAACAGGCCTGTTTGAGTTTGCTTATCAATGTTCCATCTGGCTTGTTGCAGGTGGATATATACCTTTTTTTCTTCTGTAAATGGCAATACCGAACCTGATGCAACCTGACACACACACAAA
>DINC01000011.1 GCA_002425885.1 Spirochaetia bacterium UBA5550
TCAATGGGCTCATCAGTTGACCTGGCGATCTGCTTCATCTTCCATATCTGATCAGTCAATAAATACTTCCGCTCAATAAGCTTCTCAATACTATACCCTAAACTCTCCACCCTTCGTATCGCTTTCCGCTTCTCCTTCTCTCTCTTCTCCGCAATATCCGAAACATCATAAAACTGGCTCAGTGTAACTGACGCCGAAACATAA
The DNA here is from genome assembly GCA_002425885.1 of Spirochaetia bacterium UBA5550. GTDB lineage: Bacteria > Spirochaetota > UBA4802 > UBA4802 > UBA5550 > UBA5550. The sequence continues at coordinate 205 of DINC01000011.1, forward strand.
GTCTCAGTGTCCGGTGAATTTACCTGATCATGAGGTGATCGCCTTGAAACACTCACCTCCGGGAGAAATCGAAGAGTATCTTTCCACCTGTATGTATATGAACCATTGATCCTGCTCTTCGCCTCAGAGACCGCACGGCGGAGATCTTTCAATTCCTCCTCTTTACTGGTCCCGCTCTTAATAATCTCAGCTGAAAAGCCGACACTAAAAATGAGCATTATTGCAGTTGAAAATAAGTATAATTTTCTATTCATAAACAAACCTTAAAGGAGATAAAGATGAAGCCCGTTGTATTGCAAGCCCAGGCTAAAGACCTGCATAATTATCTGAAAACCGTTAACACTCTTGATAAAAATAACATCGTTGAAATTAACGGAAAACTCGTTAAAATCATGTCCGAACTGAATGAGAATCTTGCAAAAATGCAGTAAAAAATTTTTCTTTTTTTTTGCCCTTTTGTTCAATAGAACTTTGAACATAATCTCCATTTTGTTCCAAAGGGGCCCGGGGTGCATGATATACATGCATGCTTCACATATAAACAGTATCGGAATTGTCTGAATAATCGTTTAAAATATGTATCTGGTTTTGCATCAGTCTTGAAGTTAACAAACAAAGAAAGATGAATAGGTTCTATGAAGCATAATGTTAAAAAACTTCCTCTTTTTTTAACACAGAAAGATGTCGAAAATCTTACACGGAATATCCGTAAAGATAAGCATAAACTCGGTCTTTTACTTATGAGTTACGGCGGTCTTCGGGTGTCTGAAATGTGCTCATTAAAGATCTCTGATATTCACCTGCAGCGGGGCTTCATGAAGATCCACGGCAAGGGAGGCAAAGAAAGAATCGTCCCTTTAAATGCCACGCTTCAGAAGATGATCGAATCATATCTTTCAAAATACAGTTATCATTTGACTCCTGATTCATACCTCATTGGTGGAGCCCGTAACTCCTGGCACTATGTCGTAAAAAAATATGCAGAACAGAACCTTGGTAGAACTGACGTTCACTGCCACACTCTCCGCCACTCCTTCGCCACAGGTTTGTATGAAAAGGATGTCCCCATTGAAAGGATAAGCCAGATCCTCGGCCATTCAAAACTTGATACAACAATGATATATTCACACATATCCCTTGAAAGAAAGAAGGATGCCGTAATGGTTCTCGACGGCCCCAGAGGGAGACTCTTCTCTTTAACCAGGTCACTTAAAAAAAGACCTGATATAAAAGTCTCCTCAGGGGGGAGTTTAATAGGCAGGGATAAAGAACTTAATCTTATAAACCATTATATAAAGCAGGGAACTTCCGTGATCCTCTTCGGTGTAAAAGGGAGCGGCAAATCAGCAATTCTCCGGCATATCCCTGATGTGGTTTATATTGATGAGTATAAGAAAAAGAATACATTGATTAAGATCATCCTTTCCGGCTCTGTACCGACGGGTTTTAACCCGTCCTCATCAGATGAAAAAATATATAAAGAAGCAGAAAAGCAACTGAAGAAACTGACCATTGAAGAACTCCTGCAGGAGCTTAAAAACTTCAGCAGACCCATCATATTTGACGACATCACAGGCCTGTCAAAACTCGACCGCTCAACAATTTCAAAACTTTCAGAACTGACACCGGTACTGGCCGCAAGCTCAAGATCAGCTGATCGCAAACTGTTTAAAACTTTTATTGAGGTAAAGCCCCTGAAGCGTCACCACACCAGGGAGATCCTCTCCGAAATGGTGCAGGTAACAAATCCGCGTAAAAAGGAGATGCTCATTGATGATGTTCTCCACCAGTCAGGGGACAATCTGAAAGAAGCTGAGTATATCGCACGTCAAATGACAATGGGTAAAACCAGTGAGGAGGTGATCACTGATGAAAGAGTATCCAATCAGGTATCAATAGCCCCTGTTCTTTTAATCTTTGTACTTTTCTTTGTGGCGTATGTCCTGAAGTCCTACGCCTCAGCAATGGTGGCGTTCTCTTACGCTCTTCTTGTGGTGTTCAGACTTGTGTTTTATAGATATATGTTTATGCCTGCGAGTAAAAAATGACAGCAACAACCCACTACGCCTTTTCATATCTCCTCTGCGCTGCAGCAGGGATGGAAAACAGCACGGCTCTAACAGCCTCCCTTTTCGCCCTGCTACCTGATATTGATCACCCGGAGAGCATGATCGGGAGGCTCCTCCCCTCAGTCTCAAAAAACATCCAGAGAAAGTACGGCCACAGAACAGTAACGCATTCTCTATTTGCGATAATGACAATCGCTATTATTCTTCTTCCCCTGCTCCTTGTTCCAAGGGTTCTACAATGGGGTGGGTCTTTCTGGTCCGGTATGTATGCAGCTGCTCTCCTTGCATTCTCGTCCCACATCTTCATAGATCTATTCAATAAATCCGGCGTCCGCCTCCTGGCCCCGGTATCACAAAAAGAATACATCTCTTTCCGCACCCCTGAACTCCGGATACTCGTCTCATCCTGGCAGGAATATCTTTTATTGTTTATAATAATATTCTTCGCCTTCTCAGTTTCCGGAGAAGGTTTTTCAATACATAAGGCAGGCCGCACAATCGGTAAAATGCTTTATAAAAACTACGACAACGCCCTGAAAGATTACCAGGAAAACAGCGCATTTCTCTGCATTGCTCAGGTAGATTATTTTGACAATATAGAAAGACGAAAGGTTCTTGAGAATCTCCAGGTACTTAACATGTATCCCGAAACAGGAGTCTTCCTCAGAGGTAACGAAAGGATTGTAATACCTAAAGAAAACATAAGTGAAATCACAGTTGATCCCACTGATAAAAAGGTAACAGTCAAAAGGATCTCCGGAGCAGATCCCGCTCTTATCAAATCTCTCCCTGAAGGTGTATATATCACCGGTACAATTGATGTAAAAAACTATTTCCCTGAAATAAAATTAAATAACTTCATTACAGTGAGCCGTCGTTCTGATGGTGTGACATTCACCCTTCAATGCGCAGCCCCCTGGGAGATTTCCCGCATACTAAACCTTCATAACGAAATCGGCACAGAGGTGGAGAAGCTTAAAAAGCAGCTATGCTCATACCAGATAGAGCAGCTGAGAGGGGAAGAAGCAGCCCTCAAAAAAAGAGTTGAAACTCTCCGCGTAAAAGGGTTATACCAGAACTACGGTTCAATATCGAAGCTCTCAACAGAGATAAAAAAGATCCAATCAAAGATCAGCTCCCTGGAGATGAAAGAATCCATTGGAGGGGATGCGGAGATTCAGGAGAAGATAAATCTTCTGACTAATGGTTTTCATTTCTGGTTTGACCTGGTGATTTTTCAGTTGTGATTATTTTTTTCAAAGGAGTTGGTATATGAGACATTTTATAATATTTATTTACTTATTAGTTTTCTGCAATTGTGTTTATTCTCAGAATAATTTTTCTTTTGAAATATTTAAATCCGGTTCTCTTCATAATGCAGTCGA
>DINC01000301.1:0-224 GCA_002425885.1 Spirochaetia bacterium UBA5550
GCTCATGTAAATGTCGGTACGTGACCATTCATCTTTATATTTTTTATATACCTCGGATAATTGGAATAATTTTTCAAAATTCTCATCTAAGAATTCATCGCATCTTATATATTTACATGCATCAAATAAATTTGAAAAATTATGAAATGATTTTTTTGTCGTAATATCGAGAGTGGAAACTTCATCAAAAATAATAACATCAAATCCTTTGAATAGACTTTTAT
>DINC01000301.1:273-5104 GCA_002425885.1 Spirochaetia bacterium UBA5550
CCTACTTGTTATTACTATCCTGCTTGTCCGGACTTTTGCCTTATACAATCCAGTACATTCAGGACTCATAACTGGACACGTATATTCATTATTAAAACAAAATTTATTATGGATTTCTTCCATGCTCAGCTTTTCGAATTCTGATTTATCTTTCTTGCAGAAGGAGTATTTATTTTTAGGATGCGATAGTATAAATATTTCAGCTGCGGGAGCCTGTTCTAAGATATTATTTTTCCATTCTTCTGCAATTATATACGAATANNAAATTCTTTTATCATTATAGATTTTAGCAGCGATATTTTTGGCTACTGAAGTGCTCTTTCCTGTTCCTATATCATAGTTAATGTATATTAATTCTCCACTAAGTTTATCAATATTCTTAGAGATTAGATCACAATCTGCTTTAAGCTGCTCCCTGTTTGCTTTAAGAGTGTTATATGTAAAATCTGATTTGTGCATGAACTTGCCTCGGATTAAAGAACAATGGTCTTTGTATCCCGACATGTTTTTACATCAAGAAGATTTTGAGGATAGGATTGAAGCAATAATAGAGTCTTATTCTCTTCCCAATAGTCAAAGTTCTAACTGATAGTTATATAATGCTATAATATTGTTATTAGCTCATCTCCTTCTGGAGATTTAATCATTATCATATAGCGAGGTAGCATTGCAATGTACAAGAAACTAGAATATGAAATTGATCCTGATTCTAAATGCTGGATTGTGTGCTCACATAAGCCCAATGGAACAGGATATATTTACATTAATAAAGTCTACGATAAGGATTATGCCCATCGTTTGATTTACAGAGAAATATATGGAGATATTCCGCCCCGGAGTGAAATACGTCATAAATGTGGTAATAAAAAATGTATTAATCCGGAACACCTTGTGTTATTCAATCTTGAAGAGCGCTGTTACCTGGAGAATTAAAATGATGTGTCAGATTTCTGTCTTGATTTTATATTGAATAGTTCCATATGCTTNNAAAGTTTCATTTCAAAGCATTTTTACAGAGATTCAGTGGCAATACGATGTATATTGTTAAAATTTATTCTTGACAATCAGCATTATCTTTCATAAATTATATTCATAAGAAGTAAAGCACCGATTTAATACTCAAATTGCGGGTGCGATATAAATTCAGCTAAAGCAGAGGAACCCTTTCCATTAAATCCCCTGCAAATCCTGCGGGTTTTTTTATGCCCGTAACTTTTTCAGAATCACCAGTATCATGCTTTTTAAACATAGGAAGTGATTTCCTGTGATAAAGCAGTTCACTGTTTTATTTTTGCATCATGAATTGCCGGACAGTATGCCGGCAGGGCCGATTTGTTATCCGTATTGCAGGCCTTAAAATTTGCTAAAAAGGAGAAACCGCATGTATTCAATCCAGAAGTTTGTTTTAGAACAGATTAAAGAAAAGGGGCTCAAAAGAGCGGAGTTCGTCAGAAGAGCGGGATATACTAATATCTCAAAAGGATGCAGACGGCTTGACGACTTCCTTAACGGGGATGAGTTCAATCCTGAATTCATCAGCAGGCTTAAATCCGCACTCGATGACCGCAGCACGAAGTTTGAAGAACAGCTACGTGAAACGAAAAGGGAAATCCAGTGTGAGATTGATGAGAAGGAAGAGCTGATAAGCAGAAGCTTTGTTCCGTATCTTTACTGTCAGACCGAACATAATATCCCGAGCCCTATATTCGCCTGCGCCATGATCGGAGCTGACAGGATGAAGAGGAGAGACCTTCATAAAGATTTCGCATCAATGCCTGAAAGGGAGAGAGACAGGATAAGAAAAAAGAAAATCGCTGAAGTTCTTGCGTTGTACAATGGCCGTATTCCTACATTCGGTCTAATTGAATGTTTTACCCAGAAGCTTGAGTATAAAGATAAAGTGGCTGAACGGGAGGTATATGACCTTAAAGGTAACCTGGTCCTGAACCCGGATGAAAAGCACAAACTGATTACCATGGGGAGGGCCACGCTTACTGTGAATGGTAAGGATATAACGAAACTGTTTAACGGGCTGATGAAAATAAATCCTGAATCCTGAAATCTGAATAAATTATCACAACATCGACCTTCGAGGTCTATGTTTCAAAGTGAATATGACTTATAATAACAAGTATAGAGAGGATTATAATGGGAAATTCAGAACAACAGAAGGAGTTTTATTCCCGGAGAGGAATTGATGCTGTTATAAATTAACGCCGTAACCGGTTTACTATGTTCTACCGGTTATATGGACTAAGCCTGCATACTGATTTAACAACCTTACTTGCAGAGTATGCAGAGTATAAACATGGAGTAAACAATGGTAGCAAAAACTGCTAAAGGGGTAAACTTCACAGTGATGGTCCCCCCTTTAGAACGCGGGACACTCTGATAATCCCGCAAAACTAAAACCTGAATATGGCGCAATGGAACATGGTGAATGCTCATCATGTATGCGTGTCATCTATCTTTTCTCATTATTAAGGAGGTATAATATGAGACAGGAAATTTCTTGTGCAGCAGTCCCCGAATGGCTTGAGTCAGGGGATTTCAGTTTTACTGTGGAGAAAGCTCTGACGGATTCTCTTTATTACCCGGCATGTAAGTTTGACGGAGACCCTGTGAAATTCTTCAGCGGGAATATTTACAGTTATGTCTATGCTGATTATGCAGTGGGGCGTGAGGAGCTTTTCAATGAGCTGGAGTGTTACGGTTTCAGAGGTTATCACGTTGCGTACAGCCAGAGCCTCAGTGCTGCTGATCTTGTACCCGGCGGATGGACTGTACGGATTATGCCCGGGAGTGGCGAAGGGAATCCGGAACATTATAAAGGAGATATGAAAGAACCCTTTTGCGAGTGGATGATCTTTCAGAAAAATAGTGAATCAGCACCGGCTGAGGGTGTAGAGCGGTTCTCTCTTCTTTATATCTGTGCAGATGGAGCAGCAGCATACCAGGCACTCTATCTGTCGAATCAGATAAGGCCCAGGATTGTTGCCATACTGCAGCCTGGGCACGGATTTGGTTTCAACTGGACCGATTTCACTGATAGAAGGAAGATATTTGCAAGGTCTGTATTCCATAACAGTGAACTCCTCCCTGAATATATAATCAACGGAGGATGGGGGAGTGAGGAGTCGTATGCGGAACCTGTATGGCCTGAATACAGCAATAAATTACTCTCTAAGGAACTGACAAACCAGGGTTATCTGACATTATGGGGGAGGTCCTCCGATGTGTGAGCTGTTTGGTATAAGCTCAGACAAGCCTGTGCGCCCGGTAAAGGCGCTCCGGGCTTTCTATGAGAGGGGCTTCTATAATCCTGACGGTGTTGGAGTGGCTTACTATAACTCCAATCGCAATGCGGTGTTACAGAAACAGCCGAAGATGGCACTGCGAAGCCCGCTGGCGGAAAAGGTGAGAATGTCGGAGGAGACTGTATCTGACATCTTCATTGCACATGTACGGCTTGCAAGCCCGGGGCTTAAGATATCGTATAACAACACGCATCCCTTTAAAGAAGATGCTGTAGGGAGGGAGTATATCTTCGCGCATAACGGGACTCTCTACGCTTCAAGGAGGTTCTCTACCGGGGAGTATAATCCCCGGGGGGAGACAGATTCAGAGTATGCATTCTGTTATATACTGTCAGAGATATCAAAGCGGAATATTGCATGGAATGATGAGAGCTTCAGGTGGCTCCATAGGATACTCTCTGATATAAACCATGACGGCGCATTTAATATGATAATGTCTGACGGAGAGCATCTCTTCTGCTATAACGATTCGATGAATCATAACAGCGGTTTATGCTTTGTTGAGCATGGAGGTAATGATTATGCTGCAGCAGGTGTTGTGATATCGACAAAGCCTGTTGTACATGGTGAAATACGGAAGTTCGGCAATGGGGAACTGAAGGTATTCAGAAAAGGTATTGAGGTATTTTCATCAGCGAAACATGGAGCTTATGTTGCTGCTGAATAAATTGCTAAGCAGGATTTTTTATGAGAATAATTATTAAGAGATTACCGGATATAAACAGTTACAGGGATCTTCCTGGTGATTATACAGATTACGGCAGGTTCGGGATGACTATGAATGGAAGGTTCTATATCCTGGGGATTCATTCACCCCATCCTGCTGATACGAGGATAGGCGGATACTGGGCTTTAAGTAACAGGGGGGATGTTTTATATCTTTCGGCAAGGGGATGTTCAGAGGGATTTGAAAGCTTTGTGAGATTCATCATTGAGCAAGGTTATATTGATAAGCTTATAAACAGGAGAATAAAATGATACTTGATTACAATATATTAAAAGCCGCGCGGAACAGCGGTGAAGATAAAAAAGAACTGATGTATATAATTGCTGAATTGTCAGAACTGAACAGGATCGGCTCAAGGGAGGGTCTTCTGTTTCTTGATAATATCTGTTATGACCGGTATCAGAATATCAGCAGGAGCTGGTGCAATATTTTTGATACAGGTATGAATCTTGCAACATCGGGGTGCGACCCGGCGCTTATTGAGGTGTTTATGTATAATTCAGTCTGCTCCGCTTATGATAAAGGTATAGACCTGATGAAGAGTGTAATTATTGCTGCGGGTGTGCTTTCGATAGCAAGGAGAGACCCGTCACGGGCAACGGCGCTTCTTCTTTCTACTTATATGGGGGATGAGTTTTACAATGAGTATATGGAGTTTACTGAGACTGTTGAATGCAGAGGATTTATTCAGGCTGTGAATGAGGGGATGAACGGGGAGATTGAGATATAATAAAAAACCTGCCATCACCGGGCAGGCGTTTTTATTTATTGAAATAAATGATTGTTT
>DINC01000302.1:0-5373 GCA_002425885.1 Spirochaetia bacterium UBA5550
ATTAACACATGTTTTGATTAACGAGGCGATTATTAATAATTATATTTTTGATGTATATGAACTTAGCTCTGAGGATCGTTTACAGGTAGAAACTAAAATGGGGAAACCTGTTGGTGAACTACCGGTGCTCAGTGAAGCGAGAGAATCATATATGGGGTTAAAATCTATCAATAATGAAACTGTTGAAACTTTTATTAAAAATTTAAAAGCTATTACTTTCGATGAACTCGAAATACGAAAAATTAAAGAAGGATTTGCTACAATTTATCAATCAAATAATGATCTCGAAGAGTTTTGTAAACGTCATCAGGTAAATCCAATTAATGTTTGGTACTGGTTTGGCGAGGCAAATATTTTACCGCAAGCTCGTGCTTCTGAAATTGCCCTTGAATTTTTAGCTGATACTATCCGTACCATTTTATCCGAGGATGATGATGGTATAATCCCTCTTGTTCGACATGCCGGTGAAGAGATTCTAATTGATCGTATTGAACGTTATTTTAATGAAAATGGTTTTACTACTGCGCAGTATGCTCAATTTGCATCATTACTTAACAAGGATCTTCATGTTTATCTTGAAACATCATTTTTCAAAGATCTTAGTGATCATCTTAATCTTTTTATGTATCTCCCCAAAACTCCATTTATTTGGCATCTCACAAGTGGTCCATATCACGGATTTGTTGTTTATATATTGATTTATAAATGGAATCGAGATAATCTTTTTAAAATAAAATCGCATTATTTACAAAAAAGAGAACAGGCTCTTATTAACAGGCAGACAGATCTTGCTGCTGATAATTCTGCTAAAGCTCAACGTGAAAAAGAGGTTATTGGTTTCCAGTTAAGGGAGATTGAAACATTCCGTAAAAAGATCGATGAGCTTCTTGCAGAAGGTTATGACCCGAAACTTGATGACGGTGTAGGTAAAAATATTGCCCCGCTTCAGAAGAAAGGGATGTTATCTTACGATGTGCTTAAGGAAAAACAGTTACAGACATATCTGAATGCCGATTGGTGATACTCATATACGTCAATTCCATAACAAAGGTATAATATAATGATTTTTGAATGGTTCAAGCGTGATGTTGATACTCTTCTTGCACAGAACAATAGGGTAGTAATTGTTGATCCGGGTTGTAATGCCGGATTTCTGGTTGATAACCTGAAGTCGTGTGGAGCCTATCATATATGTTCAACAACAGAGAATAGTGATGTGGAAGAACTGAAGATAAAATATGAACTTGAAAAGAATCATGAAAACGAAAAGGCGATAATATATACATCCCGCAAATTAGACCAATTAAGTTTTATCCGCGACTATTGCGAAACACATGGCTGTATTGATTTCACAAGATTTTACAGTTACATAACAGGCAAGCTGCATTCAGAACTTGGGGAAAATGTTAACATGCAGGAAAGTGATCTTCTGATACTGGTAAAAAAGAGTATCGGTAAAGATGAAAAATGGTGGCATAAGATGCTCCATAAACTCGATGAAGTTTTTGAGCCGGAAGAAGTAGTTCAGTTCCTCGATGATCCCGAAGGCTTTTCAAAAAAACTGGACACAGATGTCCTCGATCTGTTTTATAAAAAGATAAATGACCTCATTGGACAATCCGCAATTGATAAACCTCCACGGATTTTGGCTGATGAACTTGCAAAGTGTATCTTCTCAACTCTTGCAGATAATACAATTGGAAGAGATCTTTATGACATATATCGGCGCTGGGCTGATTCGAGTGTATATGAGAAATCATTACAAAGATATGTACATGATTTTAAGGTTAACCAGGATGTTGATTGCTGGCAGGCACATCCGGATCATTGCTTTCCGGATATTGATCGTAAATGTCTTATGGATATCAATAAAAATCTTTCCGACAACGATTACCTCAACGAAAAGATAAAATATATTGAAAAAAGAACATCTGCAAGAAATTCATGGTGTATACCTGTATGGTGGAAGGAGATCCTTCATCTTTTGACATTTGATACAAAGAAAATCGATTCAGTTGTAAATTTAAAAGCTTTAACAGAATACTATCTTACCGAATTTTATAAATATGATAGGGCAATAAGGATTCTTTATGCCGAGATGTTAAATGATAAAGATCTATTATCTCCATGGCAGCAGCAGTATGAATATATCAATCGCTTATATCTTGAAAAATGGTTTAAATATTTCGAGCAGTATAAAGANNAGAATATTAGAACTGCAATTATAGTCGGTGATGGTATCCGGTATGAGATAGCTATGGGTATTGCTGAAAAGCTGAAAGGATACTATAAGTTTGACGAAAAATTCATCTACTCAGACTTGCCGTCTGAAACTGAGAATAATATGAGCGCTTTGTATATCGGAAATGGCATTATAGAATCAACTCCTAAAAAGCGTGAAGAGTACCTTTCAAACAATACCGGAAGAGATATCCAATTCATTGAGCTTGATAATTTAAATTCTGGAATAACTTCAGATATACTTGTTTTGAACTGTCGTGATATAGATAGTTTAGGTGAAAAGCTTCAACAGAAGGTNNGGAAAATGTTTGATGAGCTTGAATACGGGATAGCTGAAAAGATAAAATTAATTTTCCAGGCAGGATATAAAAACATTTATTTAACATCAGATCACGGGTTTGTCCTTACCGGTCTTCTTTCTGAATCGGATAAAATTGAAGTTGATTTCATAGGTAAAATAGATAAAAATGAACGTTATATCCGAGCCGTTGAAAAGCAACATTTAACAGATAATCTAATCGAAGTAGAGAAAAAATATGCAGATTATCAATATATCTATTTTGCTAAAAATCATCGGCCGTTTAAAACAACGGGACAGTATGGCTATTCACATGAAGGTATAACTCCACAGGAATTGATTGTACCATGCTTTCACATTACTCCATTGAGCGGAAGTGATGAAAAGTTAAAAGTAGAAATTCAGAATAAAAAAGAACTTCAATCTGTTGCAGGTAATAATTTTCGTATAAAAATTTCGGCTTCTACAACCGGTAATATATTTTTTCAAAGCAGAGATATTCAATTGATTTTTATTGATGATATTGTTGAAATAAAGCGTAGTGATGTAATAGCAATTACTGCAGATCAGAACAAATCTATTGAATATGATATAAAGATAAAAGAAACAATGAGTGTAATTCTTATCGATGCTCAAAGTAAAGAGCAGCTTGACAAAGCTGAAATTAAAATGAATAAAGCCAGAGATCTTGGCGGATTGATTTGATTGAAACACGTGATGAGGTTGACATGATTGTATTGGATAAACTTGACGAGAAACTCCTTGAATCTTTCAGGGGATATGTCGTAAAAAAAGATCTCGTCAGATCTATAAAAGTTGGTGCAAATGTTCCGGTTTTTGTACTCGAATACCTGATTGCAAATACCTGTTCCACAAGCGATGAAGATAAAATCCGGGAAGGTATGGATAATGTTAAAAAGGTTCTATCTGACCACTATGTAAATCCGGAAGAGAGCAATCTGATTCACTCAAAGATCAGGGAGAAAGGGCTTCATAAAATAATAGATAAAATCTCAGTCAGGCTTGACAGTAAAAAAGATAAATATTGGGCAGAACTTACTAATAGCAATATTAAAGATGCAAATATAAGCGATGAACTGGTTAACAAACATGATAAAATGCTTCTTGGAGGGATCTGGGCAATAATAGAGATGGAGTATGATCCGCTTATAAAAATAGGTAATCAGATTTATCCGTTCGTTGTACGTGATATCAAGCCGATTCAACTATCAAGTTTTGATATATCAATTATAAAAGATAATCGTAAAATAANNACTCAAAAGAAGAATGGAAAGATGTTTTATTGAGAAGCTCAGGGTATGAACCTAATTCAGAAGGGATGACTGAGCGTATTAAGATGCTACTTTTGTCACGGCTCATACCGCTTGTTGAATCGAATTTTAACATGGTTGAACTTGGACCGCGTTCTTCCGGTAAATCATTTGTATTCAAAGAGCTGACACCATATGCTGTTCTGATTTCCGGTGGACAGGGTACAGTTGCAAAACTATTCGTTCATGGTACAACTAATAAAGTCGGTGCAGTTGGCCAGTGGGATGCTATATGTTTTGATGAATCAACTGATAAGATATTCAAAGAGCGCGATGCTATCCCTCTTATGAAAGACTATATGGAGTCCGGTTCTTTCTCACGGGCCGGGAAGGGTGGAGAAATAGCTGGGCAGGCTTCACTTATTTTTAATGGGAATATAAATCAACCTCTTGAAACCGTACTACAAACATCACATTTATTCAGTCCAATTTCTGACGAGGTCAATAGTGATACGGCATTTCTCGACAGAATTCATTTCTATCTGCCAGGATGGGAAATGATAAAGTTTTCACCATCGAACTTTACTAACAATTTCGGATTCAGTACGGATTTCTTTTCTGAAATATTAAAGGATCAAAGAAGGGTAAATTTTACTGATGCAATAGATAAATATTTCTCTCTTGGCTCACATCTTAAACAAAGAGATACAAAGCCGGTCAGAAAAACAGTTTCAGGATTTTTAAAACTGCTTCATCCGGATGGTGTTTATACAAAAGAAGACGTTCGAGAGTATCTTGAAATTGCAATGGAAATGAGAAGGCGGGTTAAAGAACAACTTAAACGTATTGGAGGAATGGAATTCTGGGATACTAATTTTTCATATCTCGATAATGAGACACAGGAAGAACACTTCGTTGCACTTCCTGAAGAAAGAGGTTCTGCTATTATTGAAAGCACACCGCTCTCACCGGGAGTCTGTTACACAGCAACAAGCGATGGTGATAATGTCGCGCTTGTACGAATTGAAGCGGTAGTGATGAGCGGGAATGGCAAACTCACTGTTACAGGAACAGGATCTCAGGAAGTAAAAGAAAATATCAAAAATACATTCAATTATATCAAAGCAAATGAAAAAAGTATATTAAGTGAGCAGCATTCTTTGAGTAATTACGATATAACAATACAAGTAATAAACATGCTCGGTGCATATATATCGGGTGGAATAGGTTCAGCTGTTTATGTTTCAATACTGTCGGCAATTTATAAACGTAACCTAAAACCAGGACTTGCGGTTCTCGGTAATATTTCAATTGGTGGAGCAATTGAGCGATCTATAAATTTTCCTGATAAAGTTACAATGCTTTCGGATAACGGTGCTAAGACTGTAATTGTTCCCATGGATAATCTTAATGAAATTGCCAGTTTACCACAGAGTGTTCTCGGAAAAACTGATGTCCCTTTTTATTCTAATACTCAGATGATTGTACAAAAGGCTGTGCTGATTGAGTAAAAGATAATTTATAGAATCACAATAACGGAATAATAAGGAAGTATTATATGTC
>DINC01000302.1:5405-5661 GCA_002425885.1 Spirochaetia bacterium UBA5550
ATTTAGTAAGTATTTTAAAAAAAGAGTTCATCCCATATCTTTCATTGGAAAACTTTGATTTCAATGGTGTTAAAAGAAAGTTAGCAGTTCCCATGGTATGCTTTTGTGATATTCCGCTATCTCAGATTAAAAATCATTTAGTGAATTATGGCAATTATGGTATCGGTATGAGCCGGGAATGGGGTAATAAAGTTGGGTTGAACCCTGTATGGTATTTGCAAAAAGATTCGAATGTTGATAATAATATTGGTGAATT
>DINC01000303.1 GCA_002425885.1 Spirochaetia bacterium UBA5550
TAAACTAACAAATATTTCTGATGAAATTTTCCTTTAAAATCGCGCTTTTTTTCTTAGTTACAATTTAAATACCTATTATAATACAACTATTAAATCAGGCCTTATAAAAAGTCTATAAAACCCAGGTAAAGTGTTATAAAAAGATTAACAAAAACGGGATAAGAAAAGTTCAAATAATAATTCATACCTTTGGCATCGATTTAGAACCACCTCAGATGAATTGCGACAAACTCGTTATAATTCCCACATACAACGAAAAGGAGAACATAGAAAAGATTATCTCTGCAATCTTCTCTCTTGATGAATTATTTCATATTCTGATTATTGACGATGGCTCACCCGACGGGACAGCCACAATTGTTAAAAATCTTCAGTCAAAGCATACAGATTCACTGTTTCTTATAGAAAGAGAGGGGAAATTGGGTCTTGGCTCAGCCTACTTGACAGGTTTTAAATACTCTATTGAAAAGGGTTATGATTATACATTTGAGATGGATGCAGACTTCTCCCATAATCCGGCAGATCTGGTTAAATTATACAATGCGTGCAGGACAGAAGCAGATCTTGCTATCGGTTCAAGATATTGTAACGGCGTAAGCGTAATAAACTGGCCGATAGGCAGAGTTGTAATGTCTTATTTTGCTTCGAGTTATGTAAGAGCTGTTCTGGGAATGAAGATATATGATACTACAGCCGGTTTTAAATGTTATCGTAAAGAGTTGCTGAATTCGATAGATCTTGACAAAGTCAGAATGAGGGGATACGGTTTCCAGATTGAGATGAAGTATACTGCATACAAACTTGGGTTTAGAATCAAAGAGGTTCCGATAATTTTTATTGACAGAACAGAGGGCACTTCAAAGATGAGCAGCGGGATATTCGGGGAGGCTTTTTGGGGTGTTATAAAAATGAGATTCAGAAGAATAAGAAGAAAAAAGAGCGCATGAGTCTGATAATTAAGAACGGTACAATTATTAACGAAGGTAAAAGTTTTACCGGGAGCATTCTTATTTCCGGTGAGCACATATCATCCATATATAAAGAGGGTGAAATTCTACCTGAAACAGACAAAATAATTGATGCAACCGGAATGGTAGTTATGCCTGGAGTTATAGATGATCAGGTACACTTCAGGGAACCCGGAAGTACTCATAAAGGCGATATTTCGACAGAGAGTGCGGCAGCTGTTTTGGGTGGTGTTACATCATACATGGATATGCCAAACAACAATCCTCCTGCCACAACAATTGATTCTATTGAATCTAAAAATCGTATCGCTTCAGAAAAATCATTTGCAAACTACTCATTTTACCTTGGAGCAACTAACAACAATTTAGGTGAAATTATAAATGCAGACCCCCACGAAATTTGTGGAATTAAGGTATTTATGGGATCATCAACAGGGAATATGCTTGTAGATGATTCTGATGCGCTGAACGATATATTTTTAAAATCCCCCCTATTAATAGCGACTCACTGCGAATATGAACCAATCATTCGCGAGAATCTTGCATCAGCTATTGAGAAATATTCAGAGAATAACATTCCATTTGCAGCTCATCCGTTAATCAGAAGCAGAGAGGCGTGTATAGAGTCAACTCGAAGAGCTGTTGAACTTGCTTTGAAATACAACTCAAGGCTGCATGTGTTGCACATAAGTACTGCCGAAGAGATAGAAATAATAAAGGCTGCAAATAGTATTAATCCGCGAATTACCGGTGAGGTTTGTGTACACTACATGTTATTTGACAGTACTCACTATGAAAGCTACGGAAGCAAAATAAAATGTAACCCATCTATCAAGGAACCTAGTGACAGAGCAGCAATCATCAAAGCTGTAAAAGAGGGTGTAATTAAGGTTGTTGCTACCGATCACGCTCCTCACACAGTTGAGGAGAAGAGCGCAGGATATCTTAAAGCACCTTCCGGTCTGCCTCTTGTTCAGCATAGTCTTCAGATAATGTGGAATCTTCATAAAGAAGGTTATTTTACAGCAGAAGAGGTGGTTGATAGAATGTGCCATTCACCTGCGACTAATTTTAATATCTCTAAAAGAGGTTTTTTGAGGGAGGGATACTATGCAGATTTAGTGATCCTGAATCCTGAAATGGAAGACACAGTAAGTACAAAAAAGCCTGCATATAAATGTGGCTGGTCTCCATTGGAAAACATTAATCTTAAATCAACAGTAGTTCACACATTCGTAAATGGCCTGCAAGTTGTTGAAAATTCAAAATTAACAGGCGTTACAGCAGGGAAAAAACTGACATTTGAATATGGTAAATAACAGAGCGGTTGTTTATATTTCGGTAATAACCGCAGTGATTTTATGGGGGTTCTCTTTTATCTGGACTAACTCACTTCTTTTACAAAACTTCCCGGTATATCCTCTCGTATTTTTCAGAATGACATTTGCCGCAATTATTATCAGCGCAGTCTCATTCATTGCGGGTAAAGTTGAGAAAATTGCAAAAAAAGACATTAAATGGTTTTTGCTTCTTGTCTTTCTGGAACCCTTCATCTATTTTATTGGAGAGACATTTGGTTTAAAAATTGTAAACTCCCCTACTCTGGGATCAATTATTATTTCAACAATTCCAATTTTTGCACTTATCGCGGGTATGACATTCTTTAAAGAGCGTGTAACGCCTGTAAATGTATTCGGAATATTGATTACCCTTCCCGGAATTCTTCTTGTAGTTTTTGAAAAAGGAGAGATTGATATATCTCATTACACCGGAATCGTACTGCTTTTTGTTGCAGTGTTCGCAGCTGTCGGATACTCAATGGTTGTAAAAAAGCTGGCAGGTAGTTACAACAGCTACACAATTGTCACTTATCAGCACATACTGGGAGCACTGTACTTCCTTCCAATGTTCTTGATATACGACTACAAAGATTTTAACTTCAGCTCAATAACAATAGATATAACTTAAAAATCTCATTTGAAA
>DINC01000120.1 GCA_002425885.1 Spirochaetia bacterium UBA5550
ATATTCTATATCGTTTCTATTGTATCACTGGCTATAATCACAATATCAGTCATCTCTACAGCAATTACTTATTATGCAATAAATGATGAAATAAACGAAAAGATGCCTTTGAAACTTGATTCAATTATTACTAATCTGGACGATAAGATTAACGCGCACTCTTCCATCTCAAGAGCACTTGCATCACTCGGGCAGAGTTCAAAAAATACCATTTCACGGGAAACATATATTGCATATCTTAAAAATGCGGTAAATGATAATCAGGCCAGTTTCGGACTTGGTATATGGTTTGAGCCTTTCAAATACAGCCCTTCAATAAAATACTTCGGACCTTATGTTTATAAAGATAACGGCAAGCTTGTGTACACATCTGATTACGAGACTGCTGCTTATGACTTTCACAACCAGGAATGGTACAAAATCGCAAAAGATAAAGCTGAAAATACCGTAACATGGACTAAGCCTTTTTTTGATGAAACCAGCGGCATCATAATGACCACTGCTGCTTCACCATTTTTTGATGAAAACAATAAATTCCTTGGATCAACAAGCGCTGACTTTGACATCGCCGAGCTTCAGAAAATGGTTATGGAGATAAAAGATGAAAAGATCGATCTCCGCGCATTCCTGCTCGATGCTGACGGCACTTTTATAACTTTTCATGATAAAGAATATGTGATGAAGAAAAAGATCACCGAACATCCGGATAAAGAATTCGCAGATGCAGGCAAGACCATTCTCGCGCAAAAAAACGGTGATATTAAACTGAGAATCAATGGTGATGATACTCTTCTTTATTTTAAGGATCTCAAACAGACCGGATGGCTGCTGTGTATTACTGTTAACAAAGCAAAGCTTTACGCGCCTGTTACCAGGATGGCTATTGTAACACTGCTCATAGCTATTATCTCTATTGTAGTCAGCATAGCTGCCAGTGTATATATCTCCGGAAAAATTTCCAATCCTGTGAGAGCTATGCGGGACTTCGCTGCCAAAATTGCCGAGGGAGATTTCACCGGACGAATTAATGTAAACCAGAAGGATGAGATCGGACAGCTCGCTAATGCTCTTAACTCCTCAGCGGACAATCTCGAGCAGCTTATCTCAAATATTATAACCACTTCAGAACAGTTGAATTCGGCAGTAGATGAGATAACCAAGGGGAACATGAACCTTTCTCAGCGCACAACAGAACAGGCTTCAGCCCTTGAGGAGATTGCGTCAACAATTGAAGAGAACACAGCAACAGTTGAGAGAAATGCCGACAATTCGAAAAGCGCACAGGAGCTGACCGAAGGGGGAGTCGAAAAATCAGTTGGAGCAATAAACCAGGCCGACATGGCAATAGGCTCAATCAACGAAATAAACAAGTCCAGCAAAAAAATTGCGGAAATTATATCTGTGATAAACGAGATAGCATTCCAGACAAATCTGCTTGCATTGAATGCTGCTGTTGAAGCAGCACGCGCAGGGGACCAGGGGCGCGGTTTCGCAGTTGTTGCCGGTGAAGTGCGCAACCTTGCACAAAGGTCAGGAGGAGCCGCAAAGGAGATTGAGCAGCTTATACGTGAATCAGTTTCCAAGGTCGAAAAAGGTACTGAGCTTGTTGTTGAAAGCGGCGCTTTTCTGAAAGAGATCGCAAACGCTGCAAAAACTACTGCTCAGATTATTGCAGAAATTGCAGCTGCAAGCGATGAGCAGAGAACCGGCATGGAGCAGATAAATAAAGCTATTATGGAACTCGATTCGATGACACAGCAGAATGCCGCTCTTGTTGAAGAAACAGCATCTGCCAGCGAACAGATGGCGAACCAGGCGCAGGAACTCCTTGCTCTTATGAGCAGATTCACAATCAGGCAGGATGAAACCATTTCCTCCCGGAAAAAAGAAATTCATCTGAAAGTAAATATTGAAGCTGAAAAGAAAAAATCTGAACAGAAAAAAAACGAAAAGATAAAAACTGATCAGAGCACAAAGTCTGCACCACAGGTTAAGAAAAACGAAATACCGGAAGAAGAGATCCCTAAAGAATTCAGACTGGAAAAAGCCTCAACGAAATCAACAGTAGATGATTTTATGAAAGATGACGGATTCGAAAAGTTCTAAACAGCATTAAAGAAAACATTTATGCTGTAATCCCTTTTATCCTCCGGGAGTGTGTGTACAGATTAAATCTACCCTCTCTCATAAAACCGATAAGGGTAATCCCCGCTGACTCAGCCGCTTCCACTGCCGCAGACGTGGGAGCGGATACACCTGCCACAATCAAAGCTCCTGTTCTGTAGGACTTCTTGACCATTTCAAGACTCAGCCGTGATGACAGCATCACAACAGCTGCATCACCCTGCCTGCCTGCGAGCAGCATGCTCCCCGCGCATTTATCCAGAGCATTATGCCTGCCGACGTCCTCCGCGAAGGCAATCATCTCTCCATTGCTGCCGAATAACGCTGCACAGTGAGTCCCCCCTGTACGCTCAAAATATTGCTGGTTGGAAAAAAACTCCCCCTTCATTCTGAAGAGAGCATCAGTGCCTGCTGCAAACTCTGCTGCGGCAACGGCAGGGGTTAGCAGATCAGAGCTCGCCATACCCCCTGTGGAGGAATATATCCTCTTAACTTCCGCCGGAGGCGGCCCGGAAATTTCAGCTTCAACCGAATTTCCGTTAACGGTGATCCTCTTTATCTCCCGGGGTGATGAGATTACACCGTCACTGTACAGAATTCCTGCCGCAAGCTCCCTGTCCATACCGGGGAGCCTCATACAGAAATAGGCTCTCTCTCCATTTACACTTATGGCTAATGGTTCTTCTTTTATTATTTCGTCATCAGAATAATACTGTTTCTCTTCTGAGAATCTTATAACTTTTCTTTTTATTGTCTGCATTGAGTATCCACCTGCATTTGTATGATTGGAATTTTCAGCGGGACATGTTAATTGATTCCGAACTTCCGCCACCCCTTGAGTAGAAGTTCGTCATCTGTTATGAGAGTATATGAAGAGAAATAATCTTTAAGATCAAGAAGANNTAATCTCAAGTGAATTATCAAGCCGGGTCATTGATTCAATATCAATACTGTCATTAGATGACCTGTAGTTAAAATATATATAAAAAAATAAGGGCTCAAATATCTCCGCTGACGCCAAAATTCTCTCAGGTGAAGGATCGGGGATATTGAGACATGCGGTAAAGTATTCATAATTGACAAAAGGATATATCTTTAACGGCACACTGAAAATATCCGCCCCGGCTCTTCCTGACAGTTCAATGGAGATCTCCCTTGAACTGTACTCGTCAAATATTACAGAGGTGAAAAGACGTTTATCTGACTCAACTTCGATGCTCTCTTTAAGCCGCACTGAAACGAGTTCAGCGGGATCGCTCCCCTTGTAAACAGGGACAAGATGCGATTTAAAATAGAGCATGTCCGTGGAATATGACGGATAACTCTCCGGATCCCCTCTATCAATAATCCTCCCGCGCCTTCCTGAAAACCTGAGATCAAATCTTATTATATGAACAAAGTCTATGACAGCGCCTTCAATATGCCGGATAAAATGGAGCGAGTGCTGCTCTGAAGAGGGTTTTCTCTTTTCAAGAAAATTATGCCCTGCAAGAAATTCAGGGATCTGCGGAATTAAGAGTCCGGCAAGTTCAAAAGAATTTTTAAGATCGATCTCCTTTACCGGGAGATGGGGGAGAGTTATCCCGCTATTGAGCAGATAGAATTCGCTGAGAGTCTCATCAATAAAAATACCGCTGATACTGTTTTTACCTTTCTCTCCTGCTGAATAAAGCAGTCTTTCTATACCAGCAGTAAGATCTTTATCATCAATTTTGCCTGTCATGTTCAGAATATAACGCTGATATATTATTCTGTAAACAAAAAACTGAATAAAATGCCCTATTAACCTTGACAAATGCCTGAGTCATGGATATTTATATAATGATTTTAATACCTAAACAGAGAACAGGTTATGAACGGATCATTAATAAATGTCGGAGTAGCACAGGTCAAAACCGGAACCCAACCCGCAGTCCTGAGAACTATTCTCGGAAGCTGTGTAGGGATCTGCATATATGACAGAATGAAAAAAATCGGGGGCCTTGCTCACATTCTCCTCCCGAACGATACAGCAAACGGAGCAAACCCTGAAAAGTTTGCTGATACAGCAGTACCTTATCTGGTTCAATACCTCCTTAAGGAGGGAGCAAAAAAAGAATTCCTCTCCGCGAAAATTGCAGGGGGCGCATCAATGTTTAAATTTGAAGCCAATGTTTCTCTTGGTCAGATTGGAGATAGAAATGTGGAAGAGGTTAAAAAGGCGCTTCAGAAATTTCAGATCCCCATTCTTGAAGAGGATACTGGCGGCAATACAGGCCGGGTTATCGACTTCTTTCTGGAAGACGGACGGCTGAAAGTGAAAGCAGCCGGTCAGGAAAAAATATATTATAAGGTTTGATAACCGGGGTATTCCAAATGCATGCACATATAAAACAGAGAATTGAAAGCACAATAAACAATATAGCCGCCCTCCCCACAATGCCGGAGGTCGCCACGAAGATACTCAACATGGTCAACGACCCTGAAGTATCATTCAAGGCTGTTGCTGAAGAGCTGTCAAAGGACCAGTCCATGACAACAAATATTCTGAAGCTCTGCAACTCCGCCTATTTCAGCAAGGGGAAGGAGATAACATCCATTGAACGGGCCATTGTAACTCTCGGGATAAAGGAAGTTACCAATATTGTTATGGTAATTGCTGCCAAGCCTATACTCGATAAATATGTAATAGGTTATGACCTGGGTAAAGGGGAGTTATGGAAGCAGGGCCTCATTGTCGGGACTCTTGCAAAAAAGATTGCCCTGCAGAAGAACAGAAAAGATATTGCTGACGTAGTATTTACAGGCGGCATCATACATAATATCGGGAAAACTGTTATTGCGATCTTTGTGCAGAACACATACAATGATATTCTTGATGAAGTTAAAAAGAACAATATAACCTTCAATGAAGCAGAAAAGGAGATCATGGGCTACAGTCACCAGGAGATAAGCGAGAAGATTCTTGAGAAATGGAACTTCCCCCCTGTACTGAAAGCCATTGTAAGATTTTATGCTGAGCCGGATAAAGCTCCTGATAATTTTAAAACTGAAGTTTCAATTGTTCACATTGCAAACACAATAAGTATCATGGCCGGTATAGGTATAGGGAGTGACGGCCTCTATCATCAGCTCTGTAAAATTGCTCTTGATACTACAAAAATTACAGGCCCTGAACTTGAGGAGTTATTCTCGAAAATACCGGAGTTGACAAAGCAGATTATGGAAATTCAGTAGAGATGAAATTTATCATCAGTTGCCCGGAATGCGGCAGAAGTCTGAGATTCCCGCTGGATAAAGGGAGGATTAAAATCAGGTGCCAATGCTGTTACGGAATGGTAATTGATCCCGATGACACATCCCTCTACAAAAAAGGGCGTTTTGATCTTAAACCTGAAGACCCGATAATCAATAAAAAAAGAAAGCCGGTTAAACAAACCGGCTCACTTTTTGATAAAGATAAAATTATCAGAAAAATATTAGAGTACGGGTACACACTGCAGAATCTCAGATATATGCCGGACAGGGAGAAGTACAGGTTACTCCTTCTTATACTCCTCCCCGCACTTCTTCTGATTATTATCCTTTATACATTTTTCGGTCTTCTTAGTTAGACTTAAGACGCGCCGTTAAAAACCCCTCACACCTTAAAAAACTTCATCTGATCCATAAGCGACTCAGCCTGGGCGCTGATCTCTTCGGATGAAGAAGCCACCTCCTCAGCTCCCGAAGCCGATGTCTGAGTATTGCGGTTTATCTGATCTATTGTTTTAGAAATCTCCTGGTTAATAATAAGCTGTTCACCGGTTGAAGCTGAGATCTTCTCTGCCATCTCCATGACACGGCCTGTTTCAGAAAGAACAACATTACTCTTTTCAGCCTGTTTTATAAGTGAATCAGCAATACTCTTTATGGAATTCCTTGTTTTTTCAATATTGTCCGTAATTTCCCTGAAAGCATCCGAGGTCTGATTCACATAGTCAATGCCGGCACGGACCTCATTTCTGCCGGAAGTGACCACCTCGGATATCTTTTTAGCTGTAACCGCTGTTTCTTCGGCCAGCTTGCTTACCTCTTCAGCAACAACCGCAAAGCCGCGCCCTTGATCCCCTGCGCGGGCTGCTTCAATGGATGCATTAAGGGCAAGCATGGCCACCCTGTCAGATATATCGCTGATAATCGCCACCATCTCCGCAATGCTTCTTGTACTGTTATCTATCTGGTTCATCCCTGCTATTGTGCGGTTCATAAGCTCGCTCCCCTCCGAAGCCTTGACTGTTGTCTGCTCCGAAACATGGAGCGCTTCACTGGCAGACTTCACAACTTCACCGCCCACACCCTGAAGCGCACTCATTGAACCATGGGTAGATTTAGCAAGTTCAAACTGCTCCCTTGAATGCGCTGCAATCATCTCGATGGAGGCAGCAACCTCTTCAACTGAAGCAGAGGTCTCCTCAATTGATGCTGCCTGTGTCTGCGAAAGTTCAGATATCGACTGGCTTGTGGCAGAGAGCTCTTCCACAGACTGCGCGAGATTAACAGAAGCATTTGTTGAAACTTCTATTACCTGCCTGATTTTTTTAAGAAACCTTTTAAGATTCCTTATTAATAGGCCGAATTCATCCGGGAGATAATCATTGTTTGAAACAGTAAGATCCCCCTCCGCAAGTTTTTTGAAAATATCAATGATGTTACGTATCGGCTTTGAAAAACCCTTAGCAATAAACCAGATTACACAGAATGATACAGAGGTGAGAATCAGGAAGAAGATAATCTCCATGATAATAAGCGTTGTCACATCTTTATAGAATTCTGTCTTATCCATAGAGAATAGTATAATATAACTTAACAGAGGGATGCTGCTTTTATATGAAACAGTTTCTCTGGCGTTAAAAGTATATGAGAGAAATGTGTTATCCGGTGATACAAGTATACGCCCGGTGTTTTTCAGATTTTTCCCGTCATCCTTGATATCTACACCGATTACTTTTCCTATTATAGATTTTGTTGCAGAAAAAACAATCCTGTGATTATGATCAACAACCAGATATCTCCCTGAGGCATATGTTTTATCCCTGGTGAGTATCTCAACAATTGCATCCATAAGCACTGTGCCGCCTACAATACCCNNTGGTTTTCACCGGGTAAAGGCCTATAATTATGAGGTCATCTGTAACCTGACTCTTCATGGGATTTGTAAACACCGGCTTACCTGTGCTTATACACTTCTGAAATTCGGGGAGTCTGCTGATGTCTCCTGTTGTCCCCATGCTTGTGGGCCCCTTACCTGTTGTGTCGCAGGCAAAATATAACTGGATGTAGCCGTTAGTCTTTTCCTTCTGCATCTCTTTAAGCAACGGCATTACCCTGCCGTAATTCATCTCCCTGATTACAGGGTTGACTGAATAGATATGCAGTTAATCATACAGCCCATTAATAAAGTTTTCGATATTAAGCGATGTTTTATTTACAGTTTCAATTATCTCCCGCTGACGGACATCGTTTATTTTATTTTCTGTATATGAATACTTTACAACACTGACAATACTGAGAAGGAGAAATATCGACATCACAATTGGCGCTGCCATCTTTTCAAAAATGGTAAGGGCGCGGAAAGGGATATAATCAACCACAGGGAACATACTTTTCTTTACCCTGGAATAATATACACCTGAGATTATAAGGATAGTAACAAGACCCAAAAGCGCTGAGAATACTATTTTATAAATGCTCTCATAAACCGTGAACCAGTTAGATAAATACGATACTATTAAAACTGCCAATCCATAAACTGCCCAGTAAACAGCAACAGTTTTAAAAGGGAAAAGATTAACATAACGAACTTCTTCATGTGAGATGTTGTCACTGTTCCCATGCTCAACAACACCGGAAATAAGGGTGCTGAACTTTCTATAGAAGTAATAAAAGAATACAGACATGATGATTATTAGAGGGGGATACACTAATAGAAATATTTTTATTAAACCGGAGATGCCTGTATCAAGCATAGGGAGAGACAACAGAAAAAACATTACAGGCTGTATAGCCACTGCTGCAACAAAAAGGTTTTTCACCCTTGATGTGATTAACGAATACTCATTTTCTTTCATACACTCCTCTGACGTAGCTGAATTTTAGGTTAACATTAAAATTTTATCTATAATGAAGCGGGACAATATATTAAGCACACCCGGATTGAAGTTTTCAGTGTATTGTATTTTGTCAATCTTAATGGAAGGATGGACGGGGAATCAGACGTATTTTTTTATCTCTCTCTGCATATCGCGCTTCATATCCCTCTCCTGTATCGTCTTTCGTTTGTCGTGGACGTTTTTACCGCGCGCAAGCCCCAGTTCAATTTTTACTTTTCCGTTTTTTATATACATGCGGAGAGGCACAAGGGTGTACCCCCTTTCAGCAAGTTTCCCGGTGAGTTTTCTGATCTCCGCTTTATGGAGAAGAAGCTTTCTCTCCCGGAGCGGTTCATGATTGAAGAAATTCCCTTTCTCGTAATGAGAGATGTTCATACCTACTATAAAAACTTCGCCGTTTTTAATTCTGGCATAAGATTCCTGTATATTCACGTTTTTATGCCTGATGGACTTAACCTCAGTCCCCTTAAGAACAATACCTGCTTCAAAGTTATCGAGAATCTCGTACTCGAACCGGGCTTTTTTGTTTCTTATTATTTCAATTATTTCATCTGACATTCAGTTTTCTCCGGGGGAATTTAAAGCGGCGGTACGACAAAAATTCCCCCATTTCTGCCGCACCGCCTTAATCTATAATCTTTAGAGAGACTTCCCTGTTATTCTGTTAAGCCTTCCCACAAAGGCGTTTGGATCTTTAAGTTCCATGCCTTCAACTAACATAGCCTGCTCAAGCAGGAGAAAGCTTATATCCTCAATAAGAGATTCATCTGTTACATTTTCAAGCTTTTTAATTATTTCATGCTCGGGATTTATCTCAAGCACAGGTTTAAAATCGGGGAGAGCTGTCTGTCCCATTGCTTTAAGGATGTTCTGCATCTGTGCTGTGGGGTCATTCTCATCAGCCACAATACAGCTTGGGGAGTTACTGAGCCTTGTGCTTGCGATTACATTCTTCACGTTTTCGCCAAGCTTCTCCTTTATTTTATTGATTAAAGGCTCAACTTTCTTCTCCTTCTCCTTGTCCGAGGCGTCTTTAAGATCTTCAGCAGCATCTGCCCTGTTTACAGATTTAAGTTCGAAGTCCTTAAACTTCGGAACAGAGGTGATTACTATCTCATCAATTTCATCATCAAGGATGAGAACTTCAATATCCTTATTTGTGTACATTTCAAGGAGAGGTGAATTTCTGAGTAGTGCTTCTTTACCACCTGTTATGTAGTAGATTGCCTTCTGTTCAGGCTTCATCCTTTCAGTATATTCAGTAAGACTTGTATAACCCTCAGACATTGTTGACTTGTACATTATCAGCTCAAGGATTTTATCCCTGTTTTCAAAATCCTGGTAGAGCCCCTCCTTCATCGGAATACCGAACTCTTTCCAGAATGTTATGTATTTGTCCCTGTCACGAGTCTTCAGCGACTCAATTTCTCCGAGGATCTTTTTCACAGAGGCGGATTTGATCTTAGCCATAACTTTATTGTGCTGCAGAATTTCACGGCTCACGTTGAGCGGAAGGTCCTCTGAATCTATGACGCCCCTTACAAACCTGAGGTATGTGGGCATAAGCTCCTTCTCGTCATCAGTAATGAAGACCCGCTTCACGTAAAGCTTAACACCAGCCTTGTAATCAGCCCTGAAGAGATCCATTGGCGCTTTTCCGGGGATATAGAATAGTGTGGAATAATCCAGCGTCCCTTCAGCCTGGGTATGCATGTAAAGCAGGGGATCTTCTATATCATAAGATATCTGTCTGTAGAATTCGAGGTAATCCTCCTCTTTCAAATCACTCTTTGATCTTTTCCATATTGCTGAAGCGCTGTTGATCTGTTCAACCTTCTGTTCCTTAATCTCCTCTTTCTTGTCACCTTCACCTTCGAACTTTGTATCTTCATAGTGGAGATAGATTGGGAAAGGGACATGGTTGGAGTATTTTCTTATAATGCCCTGGATTGACCATCTGCTTGCGTACTCCTCCCCCTCATCATTGAGATGGAGAGTCACTGTTGTACCCTGTGTTTCACGCTCTGCGGGCTCAATACTGTACTCCTCTTTGCCATCGCTTATCCATTTGAAAGCCGCGCTCTCACCTGCTTTCTTTGAAATAACCTCAACTTTATCAGCCACCATGAACCCGGAGTAGAATCCTACACCGAACTGCCCTATAAGATTGGAATCCCGCTTTTCATCACCTGACAGACTGTGAACGAAATTTCTGGTTCCGGACCTCGCTATTGTACCGAGATTTTCATCAAGCTCCTGCTCATTCATCCCTATTCCGGTATCTGCGATTGTAAGAATCCTCCCCTTGTGATCAAACGAAATGTCAACACGGGGCTCAAACGCTATACTCTTGTAATTCTCATCTGTCAGAGAGAGAAACTTCAGCTTATCAAGCGCGTCTGATGCGTTTGAGATAAGTTCCCTCAGGAAAATCTCCTTATGGGAATATAGCGAATGAATAATAAGGTGTAATAATCTGTGTACTTCTGTCTGAAACTGTTTTTTACTCATTGACTACACTCCTTGAGTTTAAATAATTTTAAATTTTGATTTTTGGAAAGCCCTGGGGCTTAATATAACAATTTATGGTTTTAATACTGAAATCAGTTACAGATTTACAGCATTAAATATCCCGGAAAAAGAGGGGAAAAAAATCAAGAAAAAATTAATATAGATACCCGTCTGCACGGGTATGACACCCGGGTTTTACTCCTCCATAAAAATCAGCAGAGACACAGCGCCGTAAACCAGCGGTGCTGCCAGGTTAAAAATAATTCCGTAACTGATATTGTATGGCGCATGGGAGAATGTATGTGTAACCCAGAGATAAATAAGAGCTATAAAATACCATCCGTTTATAACAATTCTTAAAGGGAAAACCCATCTCATGCCGCTTACAAAAATCGTCCCGAACATGATCAGAGAGATCATAATCATGTAGACAGCAAGGGGATTATTAATCTCAAACCATGATTCGAAAATATAGTACTTCCCTATGGGGAGTATAATTGCAAGAAATGCGGTTGCAGTATTTATTACGAGAATTCTGTTAAGAATGTCAAGCTCCCGGAACCATTCAACAGCAGTACTGATCAGCCCCCCGAAAAATGAGCCTATGGAATAAAGCAAGTCTTTCAATGTGTCCATTATTTACACCATTATATATTCAAGATAATCTTTTATAGCCTCTGTGAATCCCGCAGGCCCTGAATTCACTGTTACATGGAGCCCCTCTGTCTCATTTATATGAGAGCCGTCAGGTTTCCGCACCAGATACCCCCTGTTTACAGCACGGAGCATTGCCAGATCATTAAGACTGTCCCCCGCTGCTCCTGTCAAAGGATATTCCATGCAGTTATAATAGAAATCAGCAATCCTCTTTACAGCCCCCCCCTTACCTGTTCCGGCAGGGAGGAGGTGATTGAATCTCCCCCCTTTTGTCAGAATTGCTCCATGTTGAGAGAGCACCCCCCCCAGCCCGGCAATCTCCCCGTCAGAGAGAAGATTCCTCCCCTCCAGAATAAACGGAAGCGAAGCTTTACGTTTCAGCGCGAGAAGGGCCTTCTCCATGCTGAGACCGGTGAGCCTGCATATATCTTCAGGTAAAATGTCCGCAAGAGGGAGAGCCTTTTCACCTGTATATTCCTCAACAATGCGGAGAACTCCCCTCAGCCGGGAAACCCCCTCACCTGCTGTTTCGAACCTGTACCCGTTAACATCGGGATATGCTATGCCGCATCCGTTTTCAAACACAAATGGCGCGGCAAGATCAAGTTCATCCATAAGGATGCAAATCTCGTCATAAGTTTTACTCGACACAGGAACAAGAGGGATTCCCCTCTCTTTCAGGAGATTAATCCCTTCCAGAGATTCCGCAAAACTGTAGGTAAAATGATCAATCAGGGTGCCGTCAATATCTGTGAAAAAAATACCCTTCATTACTCAGTCTTCTTCCTGTTCAGGAGAAATTCAACGCGGCGGTTTCTCCTCCTGTTTTCATCATTAGTATTGGGATAGAACGGAAGGCTCTCCCCCATACCTACATACTTGAGCCTTTCGGGCATTGTCCCTTTCCGCACAAGGTAATCCCTCACAGCCATTGCGCGCTTTTCAGAAAGAGTGAGGTTATACTCCTCTCCCCCTATATCATCAGTGTGCCCTTCAATTACAATATCATAGGAACTGTACTTCTCCAGTATCTGGTAAACCCTGTCGAGAATTACTGTCCCCTTTTTACGCAGTATGGAACTGCCGAAGGCAAACTCAATATTGCTTATCCGTATCTTCAGCCCTCTCTCTGTTACAACAACCAGTACATCAACAGAGATCCTTCCTGTGGATTTTTCAGAAACGTTACCCGCTGTATCAATTGCAGAGAACCTGACTTCGTAATCCGACGCGGACTCAACAAGGTCGCCGTTGTCACCCATGCCGTCCCACTTCAATTGAGAGGGCGGCTCCCCCCTCCCTGCAAATTTTTTGAAGAGGATACCACTCTCAGTATATATCCCGATCTCCCAGGATGCAATACCGGTATTATCGCTCCCCTTCATGTACAGAGTGAGATAGTCATTCTCCCCGTCGCCGTCAGGGGAGAAAACTGACGGTTCATGTGAAACCCTCACCGCAGGGGGAGTGCTGTCAAAGATAAATCGCTTCGGGTATGACACAGGGTTGTTTCCGCTTATGTACCAGGCGTAGAACCTGAAACTGTAGCCTCCGTCATCAAGCTCTTTACCTTCACTGTCCATACAGTCCCAGTCAATAAAACCGGGGAGATCTTTCCCCCCTGAAATTACTCTCAGAGGCTTATCCTCTTTACGGAAAACTGCAAGCTCCCATTTTTCAAGGCCCTTTATTGAAGAGAGGTCAGGGAAAAATCTTATCCCTTTACCCCTGCTGTTTCTGTATGAATAGAACGATGTCTCTGTGCGGATATCCGCATTCTCCATCTTTGTTGTGAGTATTATCTCTTTGAGATCCGCGAAGGTGCTGTTACCAGCTTTATCACCGGATGATATACTGTAGTAGTAGAGCCCGTCAGGGAGGAGATTGCCGCTGTTGTCAGTTCCATCCCACATAAATTTTGAGGGGACATCTCTCCCCTCCCAGTTACGGGAGAAAACCACTTTCCCGGAATCATCCCTGATTTCACCCTTCCACAGATCGTCAGGGGATGTTACAATAAACTGCTGTATTACAAGGGTATCTTTCTTTTTATCATTATTCGGGGAGAAGATAAGTGAATCAGCTTTTATCCCTGCTGAGGGGGGTGTATTGTCAATAAATACAGCTCCCGATTTCACAGGGGCTATATTGTCTTTTGAATCCCATGAGTAGAAGTGATACCTGTATCTTCCGTCAGGGAGTTTTTTACCGGCAGTATCTGAACCGTCCCAGAGAATCTTCTCAGGTACAACAAGCGACTCTTTGCGGCCGAAAAATCTTCCGAAGAAAGTGGAAGGGGTAAGGCTTGCCTCAATCTCCCTCTCACTGATTTTAAACTCCCGCACAACGTTGTCACTGTCATCAGCAATCTGGAGCCGCCACCCTGTTATCCGGCTTGCGTCTCGCACATCAATATCAAAGATCAGATAGTCCTGCACTCCGTCATAGTTGGGGGAGATGTAGTTGTGATCCGGGGCAATGGTGATAACCGGCGGTTCTCTGTCCACCCCTCCGATCTCCATGGTGAGGCCCGCGTAATGATTGATCCCGTTTTCTCCGGAGTAGGCAAGAGCATAATTTATGGAACCCCTGAGATACTCACCTTCAAACCTGTAGCCTGCACCGCATGTATAAGTCATGAAATCATAACTGTCAGGGAATACAACTCCTCCACGGAGAGAGAAATCGTTATATAAGAGAGCCTCAAGCCCTAACTTTACCGGGTAGTCACCAAAACTGTTCACTGCTGAAATATCATTATACAGACCGAATGAATAGAGCCTGTCCCTGTAAAAATCGAAACTGTAGCCCGCAGTCACTGTGTTGAGACTCCCCTCCTCCGCTGAACTGTAGCCGAGGCCCGCAGAGAGGCCCAGTGAAAAATCATAAATGCCGAAACCTGTGACTGAGCCTGTGCTTCCCACAGTATATTTTATCCCGGGCTTCACACCTGCGTAACTTGCTGACTCAGGATAATCGGAGCTTCCGTATTCAAATGAAAGCCCGAACATAAAACGGGAGGTCATCTCCTTTGAAAGACCCGCAGAGATAAAGTACCCCTTCTGCTCAACATCATCATCAGTAAATTTAAAGTATGAAAAGGAGAGGCCGAAGACCCCGTAGGCAAATGGAAGCGCTGCGGAAACTGTGGGGTAAACATATTTACCATTGAGGGAACCGTAATCCAGGCCCAGCGTGAAATTTTCCGCTCCTGCAATTGATGCGGGATTGATATTGTAGAACTCCGCCCCTGATGACGAAACACCTGTTCCGCCCCGCCCAACGGGAACAGCACGCCCCCCGGAGAGGAATGCGCTTGCAGCGGATGATGTTTCCGCTGCTCCGGAATGATTAAAACTTATTAGAACAAATAGAATGACTGCTGATATCGATATTTTTTTCATACCTGAACTTCTGACACTTTTTTAAGACAGGATAGCAGGGGTTTAGACTTGATCAAGACATTTTTTCCCTGACTCCGCCATGAACGGCATTACCTCTGAATAACTGATAATTACCATTGTACAGTCAAAGCATCTGCTACACAGCCCCCGCACCCCCGGAGGGGGCAAGGATTTAATCGATTCAGTTAAAAGTAACTCAAAGATATTATTCACTTATATTTTTTTAATTAGATGCAAACTGTTCCCGGTTTTTAAAATGAAATTAATAATCAGAAAAAGACAGTCTTGCCCCCTCCGGGGGTGCGGGGGCTGTTAAGTATCGGCGCTGATTGAAATCATATCTGTTTCAATACATTTTACATTGAATTCAATGCTATTTATATCTGTTTCAATGTATTTTGCTTTGAATTTGATGCTTTTTGCTCCGGCGTCAAAGCTATTTGCTTTGAGTTTGATGCTTTTTGCTCTGAGTTTAAAGCTTTTTACATTGAATTCAATGCTATTTGCTCCAGGTTCAAAGCTTTTAGCTCTGACTTCAAAGCTATTTACTCTGAATTCAAAGCTATTTGCTCCGGTTTCAATGCTTTTTGCTCTAAACTCAATTCAAACTTTAACTGCTATAATTGCAGCAAAACACCTTTTCCTCCCCCTAAAATTTAATTGACTGAAACAGCGAATGGCAAAGGATGTTCTCAGTATAAAACCAAACGGAATCAGCCATGATTGTTTTGAAAGATACTCACGAAAATATAGTAAAGGGAGCGGAGATAATCCGCAAAGGGGGCCTTGTTGCCTTCCCCACTGAAACTGTTTACGGCCTGGGCGCTGACGCCTTTAATCCCGCAGCAGTGGCAGGTATTTTTGAGGCGAAACAGAGGCCCTTTTTCGACCCGCTGATTATCCATATTGCGGACTGCTCTGACATAAATAAAATCTCAACCGGTATTGACAAAAAGACATACAGGCTTGTGGAGAGATTCTGGCCCGGCCCCCTCACAGTTATACTTCCTAAAAACAGTTCAGTTCCGGATATAGTCACATCGGGCCTTGACTCAGTTGCAATCCGCATGCCGCGCCACGACACAGCCCTTACGCTGATTAAGGAGGCAGGCACACCCATTGCAGCGCCAAGCGCCAACAGATTCAGCTGTCTGAGCCCCACAACCTCACGCCACGTCATGGAACAGCTTGGAAATGCAGTTGACATGATACTTGACGGAGGCCCCTGCACAGTGGGGATTGAATCCACTATTATAAAAATTACATCTGCCGGAGTTCATCTTCTCCGCCCCGGCGGCATTGCCACAGAGGGGATCGAAGACTGCATCGGTGAAAAAATAATTATAGACGGAGCGGGGAATAAACCTGAAGCTCCGGGTCAGCTTGAGTACCACTACTCACCTGCAAAGCCTGTTGTAATAACAGAGAAACTCCCCCTTGACGATAAAAAGGGGGGATTCCTATTTTTTAAAAAGCCCTGCGGAGATTACCCTGCTGAGAGATCCTTTATTCTGTCAGAGAGCGGAGACCTCCGGGAGGCTGCGGCAAACCTCTTTTCGCACCTGCACTCACTGGACTCGCTTGAAATCTGCCGCATATACGCCCAGCCTGTGCCTGAGACAGGGCTTGGCCTCGGGATTATGGACAGGCTTAAAAAAGCATCCATGAAGTTTAAAAACGGTTGATTATCCATTAAAGCCTGTTATTTTATAAAAAACATTTATCAGAAAGTCNNTGAAGGGGTTCGAAATGACAGGGCAAAATTCCGTCATTGCGCGAAACGCAGTAACAAAGTAATGACAGGTTAAAAATATCCACTGGAAGGTGCTTATGTTTAAACATACAAAAGAGGATTCATTCTTTGCCGCATTCAAAAGAGTTTTCAGCTCCGCAAATTTTGTAACAGGGAATAAGGGGCTGCTGAAATATTTTGTACTCCCTTTTCTCATTAATATCATAATCCTCTCTTCAGTATTCTACTTCTCATACTCATCCGCAGTGCCGGTGCTGAAGAACCTCCTTGCAGGTGACGCCTGGTATCTTAAGATGCTCAGCATGATGGTGGCACCTGTTATTATTGTTCTGTTGACATTGGGAACAGTAATTTTATATTCAGCAGTCGGGGGGATTGCTGCAGCTCCTTTCCTTGACCTGCTTTCGGAAAATGTTGAAAGACGCGCGGGAGTCCCTGAAAGCAGCGAAGGCTTCTCCATGCTTAACCTGCTGAAAGATATATACAGGGCATTGATGAATACGATCAAACTTCTTGTTATAATCATTATAATTAACCTCCTCCTGCTGATTCTTTTTATTATTCCCGGAGGGAGTTTCATTTACGCTTTCACCAGTTTTTTCACATCGATCTTCTTTTACGGTTTCCAGTTCTACGACTATCCCCTTGAACGGCTGAAGCTTTCATTCTCAGGTAAAATTAAAACCTGCTGGAGATGGCGCAGGTCTGTTGCAGGCACAGGGGCTGCATTTTTTCTCCTTTCATTTATTCCCATCATCGGATTTTTAGGACTTAACCTTGCAACAGTCGGCGCCACACTGACCTATGCTGAAAGGATGAGAAAAAGTATTACAGGCGGGAACAGCAGGTAAGATGAAAAATCCATTTATTGTATTCGAGGGTATCGACGGCTCCGGCAAATCGACACAGTGTGATATGCTTTACAGATATATTGCTGACAAAGGTATTGGTGTAAAGAAACTCGCGGAGCCCACATCAGGGAGATGGGGCACTGAACTCAGGGCAATGCTTAAATCATCCGCGCCCCCCCCTGTTGAACTACAGATAGATATGTTTATCAAAGACAGGATAGATGACTGCGAAAAAAATATCATCCCCTGCATTGAAAGCGGCACAACTGTTGTAATGGACAGGTACTTCTATTCAAACGCCGCGTACCAGGGCTTTTCAGGGATTACACCTGCTGAAATTATTGACAGAAATATAAGGGAGGGATTTCCTCTTCCTCACAGGGTTTATTTTATTGATATACCCGCAGAAACAGCAATGGAGAGAATACTTAAACGCAGCGGTTCAGGGAACACGGAGCTTTTTGAAAAGAGGGAATTTCTTGAAACAGTGCGGAGCAACTTTCTCTCAATCGCTGACGAGAGATTTCTGATAGTCAATGGAGAGGGGGATGTTGAGAGTATCTTTAAAAAGATAAGAGATGATTACGAGAGGATTTGTGGATAAAAAGATTATTACTATAACACCTGGCATGTTGAA
This sequence comes from Spirochaetia bacterium UBA5550, assembly GCA_002425885.1. Classification (GTDB taxonomy): domain Bacteria; phylum Spirochaetota; class UBA4802; order UBA4802; family UBA5550; genus UBA5550. Next base: position 18,069 of record DINC01000120.1, read on the forward strand.
AAAAATGAATCTTAAATTCCATACCTAACCTCCTGAATCTACCACGGGCACTTTAACCCGAAAATAACAGCCCCCTAAATCCCCCGGAGGGGGACTTTATAAATGTATTGATTAAAAAATAATCAGTAATTAATGTTACCCATGCTTTATAACGGACAGATAATTGATACGCCGGGATATGTAATTGATCTTGCAAGAGAGCAAAGATTAAAATTAACTCAATCTGAGCAATTATTATGTCAAAGTTAAGGAATAAACAATTACATGGTTATAGATTCCGGTGTCAGCACCCGATATACCGGTACATCCTTGACTTTTATTGCCACAAAGCCATGGTTGCTATTGAGATAGATGGTGGTATTCATCAACATCAAAAGTCTTATGATAAATACAGAGATGATTTTTTAGCCAGTATTGGTATTATTACACTCCGGTTTTCTGACAAAGAAGTGCTGGATAATACTGATAATGTAATTGCTCAAATTGGTAAAATATTATTGAAACAACAAATCTGAAGTCCCCCTCCGGGGGATTTAGGGAGCTACTCCGATAAGCCTGGAAAAACTGAATATATTTAAAACAAGACTTCTCAAAATGAGGAAACAGAATGAAAAAAATATATCTGCTTATTCTATCAATATTATTAACAGCATCCGCTGAGGCTGCGGAGAGATACAGATACTTTCTCCCTCCATCGGCATTTTCCGCAAGTTATTCAACGGGCTCATTCTCATCTCTGGCAAACCCTGTTTTCACGCAGAGGGATACATATCCCTTTCTTGCATACTCCTTTGTTAAAGAGAGTGACGCTCAGTGGAACCACTTCGCATCAGTGAACCTGCTTGACTTTGACTTCATCTATTCAGGGTATAACGGAATTCCAGGCTACGGTGTGACTGATAAAGAGAGATCTGTTTCTCTCTACACAATAAACCGCGGCTTCATGCTCAACAACATCATAGGACTCGGTATAGGTTACTCATTCACCTCATCAGACTACAGCGAATTTGACAGCTGCGGAGGATGGCACATCGGGTTTCTTCTGCGCCCTGTGTGGTTTCTCTCTGCGGGCGCAGTGTTCAGGGAGATTGAAGATAAATCTTTGGAAGACAGGAAGTTCAGGAGTGAAACATATTCACTGGCTATACGCCCTTTCACTGACCGCATCACACTGACCGCTGACACAACACGCTACTCTTCACAAAGCGATCTGGACAATATTACTTCATTCGGAGTTGAGCTCACAGGCTGGAAAGGGATCTCATTTCTGCTCAAAGGGGATACTGACAAAAACTACACATTCGGACTCAGCGCGCCATTCTCTTTCAGAGGGAACGGCCCTATGCTTATGACAGTTGACGGCTACGGCAGTGCAAATGACAGCATATCCGATTTTTATTCAGGGGGGGTATCCTTCACTGCAACACGTGAGAAGAAATCAATTAGCGGTACAATCGCAGGGAGCCCTCTGCACCTGAGGCTTCAGGGGAATTACAGCAATGAGAACGCACCCTACAGCCTGTTTTCACGAAGGGAGAGATCTTTCCACCATCTCCTTGCGGGGATAAGGATGGCAGCTTCAGATAAATGCATCAGTTCACTGATAATTGATATAGAGAATGTTTCACTTGGCCTGGCGCAGATGCAGGAGCTTCGTGAAGAGATTGTGAGGTTCCGTAAAAACGGGAAAAAAGTATATGCTCTCATGAGTTATACAGGGAACAAGGAGTATTACCTTGCTTCAGCATCTGATAAGATATATTTCACTCCCAACAGCACATTCGCAGTTACAGGCTTAAAGATGCAGATCTATTTTTTCAAGGAACTGATGGACAGGGCAGGTGTGAAATTTGAATCAGTAAGTAAAGGTAAATACAAATCATTTAATGAAACTTTCACCAGGGCGGATATGTCTCCTGCTGCAAGGGAGAATATGCAGGAGATCCTTGCTGACCTTAATGAGCAGTTCATGAACGGCATATCTGAAGGGAGAAATATCCCGGCTGAAAAAATTAAAGAACTCTTTACCGCAGGATTTTATCTCCCTGAAACTGCGAAAGAGAAGGGATTCATCGATGAGATAATGCACAGGGAGAATGCTGTTGCTGAATTAACAGAAAATTCAAAGATGATCAGATTCGAGGAATATATCGAGGAACATGAAAGGTTCAGGGAGTGGGGAGCAATACCTGAGATAGCTGTTGTTCATGTCACGGGATCTATCATTTCAGGGCGCGGAGGGGACTCGTCATTCTCTTCAACAACAGGGGATTACGACTACAGGGAGGCTCTTGAAAAAGCATTCACCTCATCTTCGGTTAAAGCTGTTGTGGTGAGGGTTGATTCAGGGGGAGGTTCCGCTGCCGCATCAGATTATATGTGGAACTACCTCCTGCTGATGAAAAAGAAGCACCCTAAACCTGTGGTATTCTCATTCGGCAACATGGCAGCTTCCGGCGGCTATTACATTGCATGCACAGGGGATAAAATATTCGCAAGCCGGGGAACCATTACAGGATCAATAGGTGTTGTTGCAGGGAAATTATCTCTCAAAGAGCTGTACTCAAAACTCGGCATAACAAGCGAAACTATAAAGATGAGTGAATTTGCCGACGTATTCAACGAGACAAGGGATTTAACTGAAAGAGAGAGAAAACTCTTCCAGGAGAATATTGACTTTATTTACGACAGGTTCACAGGGAGAGTTGTTGAAGGGAGAAAAATCGACTCTTCCAGAATTCCGGAAATTGCGGAGGGGAAAGTTCATACCGGAAGAGGTGCGGCACAGAACGGCCTTGCTGACGAAAACAGCGGACTCATGGCAGCCATAGAATTTGCAGTTAAGGAGAGCGCAATTGATGATTATTACACAGTTGTTCACCTTCCTGAAAAAGGCGGATATATCAGGAGCCTCATGAGATCATCGGCAGAATCATCCGCACTTAAAAATTTAGGATTTCTGCTGAAAGCAGCGGAAAAATACAACTTCCCTGACGAAAAGATTCTTTATATGACACCATATATTATTGAAATTGAGTAGTTTACCTGTTGTAATTCTATTGTTTTATAAAATGGGGTTTAAGGGGCCGTAGCCCCTTAATATGCCCAGCAGGGCTCCCTGCTGTTTTAAAAACGGAGTTTTTAAAACCGTCCTTAAATTATTGACAAAGTAATTAATTTAAGTTATGTTTAAACATAGCAATATAATGAACCTCGGGAGATTAAAAATGAAAGCTGTTCTTGTTAATCATACTAAAACCATAATGAAAGCTATTGAAGAACTGGGCCCGGCATTCAAACTGGACGTTATTACCGCAGACCTTGATTCGCTGGAAAAAACAGTTAATGACGAATCTCCCGAAGCTGTTATACTTAACTGGGCAGAAGGTATGGCCCTTGAAACCTGCTCCTCCATAAAAAAGATTAAGAGCAAAAAAGGTATTCTCTATCTTATACTCATAGGGACAAAAGACACGCTTCATGAACTTAAAGACGGCATAGAGGCAGGGGCTGATGATTTTATCCTCATACCTTTTACAAAAGAGGAAGTTATAGCCAGGATGATGATCGCCCAAAGAAATATCAGCCTCAATGTATCCCTGATAAAAACTAAAAAGAAACTCATCAAGCACGGGAAAGAGGACCCTGCAACCTCCACACTGAACAGGCGCGCACTGATTGATGAAATTTCAAATGAGATTGGAAGAGCTTCCCGCAAGAACGAATTCACCTGCGCCATAATGATCAATCTTCACAATCACGAAGAGATACAGAAGGACTTCGGCCTGAATATATATAATTCACTCCTTGGCGAGCTTGCAGCTCGGCTGAAAAAATCGATAAGACCCTATGATAAAATCGGGCGATTTGAATTTGCCAGGTTCCTGATATTTCTCCCCCACGCGAAGAGCGAGGACGCACAGAAAGTATCTGAAAGAATAATAAAAAATATAAAACAGAAAAAATTCAGATACAAAGACAGGTATGTTGAGCCATGCCTCTCAATAGGGATATCTGAACTTGATCCTGCTGATGTAATTAAAGGGGGAGATTCCGAAACCACCATGATAAATGAACTGATACTTGAATCATTTATCAGGCGGTCTGAATTTGCGACGTCAAACGCATGCGAAAAAGGGGCTGATACTATCGAGGTTTACACCTTCTGATTATCAGTCCAGTTCGTGTATAAGAAGGCCGTCGCGCAGCTTCGGCTCAAACCATGTTGACTTCGGCGGCATAATCATCCCCGCGTCTGAAACATTCATCAGCTGTTCGATCTCCGTTGGGTACATTGAGAATGCCACTGCAAAATCTCCTGAATCCACGATCTTTTCCAGTTCAGCAGTCCCCCTGATTCCTCCGACAAAATCTATCCTTTTATCTTTTCTCGGATCTTCAATACCAAGGAGCGGGGCAAGTATCTTCTTCTGAATTATTGTCACATCAAGCGATTCTATCGGGTCAGATGAAATTGTAAATGATGGCGCAAGAGTGTACCACTCCCCCCCTATATACATGGAGAATGTATTTACTTTTTCAGGGACTTTCACTCCGTTCTTTGTCACAGAGAAGTCCGCACTGATCTTTTCGATGAAATCATCTTTACTCATACCATTAAGATCTTTCACCACGCGGTTGTATGAAAGGATCATAAGCTGCGAATGGGGGAATATTACGGAGAGGAATGAATTGAACTCCTCCTCCTCTGTGAAACTTTTATTCTTTTCACGCCTCATGTTCCCCACACGCACACCTGATGCAGCTCTGTGGTGCCCGTCAGCTATGTAAAGCTCATCATTTTCAAAGGATTCCACAAGTTTATCAACAAGAGAACTGTCTTCAATTATACGTACTATGTGGCGTATCCCGTCAGAGGCGGTAATATCATAAGCAGGTTCAATCTTCATCGCCTGTTCAATGAGAGCTTTCCTATCCGCGTTATTGTCCCTGTAAAAAAGAAATACCGGGCCTGTATTGGCATTCACAATGTCTGTGTGCCTTGTTCTGTCCAGTTCCTTCTCTTCGCGGGTTAGCTCATGTTTCTTGATAAGCCCTTTCATGTAATCATCTATGCTGGCACAGGCGACAATTCCGGTCTGCATCCTGCCGTTCATCACCTGGGAGTAAAGGTAGAGCATAGGTTTTGTATCTCTTACAAGGAATCCTTCTTTCACGAAGTGATTGAGTGTATCTTTTGCCTTAAGATAAACTGCTTCTGAATACGGGTCTGTACCTACGGGGAGGTCCATCTCCGATCTTGTTATGTGGTAAAAATTATAGGGATTCTTGCCCGCAATCTCTACAACTTCGGGGAGGGAGACCACGTCATACGGGAGTTCCGCTATCTTATCAGCGAGCTCGCTCTTCGGTCTTAAAGCTTTGAAAGCTCTTATCTTTGCCATTGAATATATTACCTCTTGTTGGATTTCATTATTATGATTTAATTCATTAAAACATAATCCCG
>DINC01000122.1:0-1183 GCA_002425885.1 Spirochaetia bacterium UBA5550
TTAATAAAATGGATTTAACGAAAACCGGAATATTAAAAGGGTTAAGTGTAATGAAAATAGATGGTGTCAGACATATAACAGATAAAAGCGAATTAATCGACATATTTAAAAAACTCTTTGAGCAGCAGGCTGTGATGCTGAAAACAGAGGGGATGAATATAAAAGTCGATTGTATCAAAACTGAAAACAACAGGATTTCAATAAAACTCCCGGACCCTGAAATTAAGCCACAGGCATCAGCAGTATTTACAAGGCATGAAGATGAAATTTACTTTGCACATATAATCCCTCATGGCAATGAAGGTGATCTTCTTATATTTGAAACCGAAGGTATAGAGGTATTCAAAGCCTCGCGGAAAGAGGACAGAAAAAACGTTGATGAAAAATCGGGGAAGAAAGCCCTTATAACAAATATAATCTCCCCCACTGTTGTTCAGGAATCGTTCCGCCACAACAGGAGCCGTGCTGAGTGGGTACGTTCTGAAATTACAGGGAAGTTTGAAGGGAGATTCGAGCATATACGGGTATTCTTCTCCGGGGACAGAAAATCAGACAGCAGGATGAAGTGGGTGCTCCATGAAAGAAAACCGATTTTCATCCATTCAATTCACACAAAACAGGATGGTACAGACTCGGACGATTACAGCAGGTATATGAACGAGATATACTACTCCGACCCGCTTCTCAAAGACAGCATTTTTAATTCTGAAATTGTTGTGCCGCTGTTCTACAGGGGTATGATGCCCTTTGGATATATTCAGATAAATCACACCGAAAAACTGGCTGAAGACGCTCTGACATATACAAGAAGAATGGGGCTTGCATTCTCAGAATCTGTTTCAAAAGACATGCTCCTTTTCAGACCATCGGAGGATAAAATGATGATAATAGATCTTTCACAGAGCGGTATTGGAATACTCTTCAAAGAAAAAAATCTTATCAGGCATTTCAGTGAAGATGAATCTCTTGTTTTCACAGTACACATGCCTGAAAACAGACAGGCAACTATGATGAGCAGAGTTATGAACATCAATCAGATAAACAATTATTACCGCATAGGATGCATGATCAGCAGCATAGACCCGGTTGGCGACACCAACTACCGTGAGTTCCTATGCCGGTTATAATTTTTCCTGATTGGCGCTTATTCCATATAATAATTATTAAAATTTTTGATGACATC
>DINC01000122.1:1198-5734 GCA_002425885.1 Spirochaetia bacterium UBA5550
TATATAAAACAAGTCAGTTGATCAGGCATGAAATTTAAAAACAGAGTAATAGCAGCAATCACCATATCATCGGTATCATTTAACCTTATATTCGGTTTCTTCGTTATAAAAAAGGAAATGAGTACTGAAAAGGAACGGCTTAACAGCAAAATAAGCCACTATAATACTCTGCTCGGAAATATCAACACAGGATCTCTCTGGGATTTTGACGCTGAAAAAATTAAGGCAAACCTGAATATAATATATTCTGATCCTGAAGTAAATGAAATACACCTCAACGATGCGACATGGACGATCAATATCCTGATGCAGAAAAAAAAGGATTTAAAGGCTTCTCATAAAATAAGACATGATATAAAAATCTCGAGGGATGACATTGAACTGGGGGAGACATATATAGTTTATTCAAGAGAACTTTACACAAGCAAATTGTACATGCTAATCGCGGAAAAGCTCCTCCTCACGCTGGGACTTATAATAATAAATATTATCGCTGTTTATTTTATATCGGGTCATCTGCTGAAGCCCATTGATTCTGTTGTTGACGCGCTGAAAGAGATAGACAGCGGCAACAGGAAAGTACGGCTCTCCATAGGTACCGGTGATGAGTTCAGTGAGATTGAAAAATATTTTAACAAGATGGCCTGCACAATACAAAGCGAAATCGACACACGGACTGAAAGAGAAAAGCAGCTTAATGATATGCACCAGTATCTCAGCAGTTTATTTGACTCCATACCGTCAATACTCATCAGCGTTGACACGAAGGGTAAAATCAGAAGCATAAATTCAGCTGCTGAAATTTTCACCGGCATAAAATCATCAGATATCCTGGGCAGGGATATTTTTGAAATTTTCCCACTGCTCAATGAATTTAGCGCAGATATAAACAGGGTACTTGAATCGAAAAAAAGGTATGGATATAAAAAACAACTACAGGTCAGCTGATGGAGAACTTCAGATAGAGATATCAATATCATCACTATACCACGGCGGAATAACCGGGGCTGTTATACGGATGGATGATGTTACTGTAATAAAGAAAAAAGATGAAAAGCTGAGCCAGGCGCAGATGATGGATTCCATCGGTAACCTTGCAGGGGGGATTGCCCATGATTTCAACAATGTACTTTCCGGCATAACCGGAACCGTCTCGCTCCTTAAACACCGGCTTTCAAAAAATGAGCTCAAACAGAATGACCTCGAAAAATTCCTCAATGTCATTGATGACTCCGGGAAAAGGGCCGTTACACTCACAAGGCAGATCCTCTCCCTGTCGAGAAAAGATGAAATGACCTTGGAGCCCGCTGACCTGAATGAAATACTGAGACATGTATATAACTTCTGCTTTCATTCCTTTGAAAAAAGCATAGAGATCCGTGCAGACTATTACCCCGAACCGGCAAGGGCGGCAGTGGACTCCACGCGCATTGAGCAGGTAATCCTTAATCTCTGTATTAATGCCGGAGACTCCATGACTGTAATGAGGCCCGATAATGAAAAAAGAGGGGGAACTCTAAACATCGGTATAGAAAGGTTCCCTTCCGGGGAAAATTCGGAGCCCTTACCGGTTGAAGCGGAATCGGGCAGAGATTACTGGAAGATAACAGTTAAAGATAACGGCATCGGAATGGATAAAAAAACCATGGAGAGGATATTTGAACCATTCTTTACTACTAAAGCAAAGGGGAGAGGAACAGGCCTTGGCCTTGCAATGGTTTACAACATAATTCATAATCACAACGGTTTTATTAATGTCTCCTCTGACATCGGGCAGGGGAGCTTATTCAGTTTATATCTCCCGGCTGATAAAAGCGGTGCCATTAAGCAAAACAAACTGCAACCGGACTTTAAATCAGGTAAAGGTAAAATTCTTGTTATAGATGATGAAGAGAGTATTTGTGACATTTCAAAAGAGATTCTTGAGTATTGCGGTTATGAGGTAACAGTCGAGATCAACCCTGAAGCTGCAGTGAAAAGATATAGTGAAAACGAAGGGGGCTTTGCCTGTATAATTCTGGATCTCAATATGCCGAAAAAAAACGGTTTTGAAGTACTCCGGCATATCAAAGCTGACTACCCTGATGCGAAAGTTATAATCTCTTCAGGGAGTATAAGTGATGAGAAGATGCAGACCCTCTCCTCAGCAGGTGCTGACGCTTTTATAACTAAACCCTATACACTGGAAAGCCTTGCAAAAATTGTTTCAGATGTCATCCCCTAACATCTTCATTTTTTAAGTTTTTCCGAATAAGCTTTTGCCCTGTCAAATAATTTTATAACAAGATCCGTATCAATTTTTTTTCTTCTGTTCATATTGAGTTCATCGGTTAAATGTACAAGTATATCTCCGCCATGTGCAACAATGTCAGCCATAGATTTTTTAGTAAGGAGATAACTCACCGGACAATTGTAGTGCTCGCCAAGCATCTCTCTGAATATCCAGAGTACACGACTGAGATCCTTCTTCTCCGGAGAGAGTTTTCTGTACCCTGGAAACTTGTCCTTATAAACAAGGAACTGGTTTGTCCGGAAATTCTTTGATGATGTTGCTGCGTTAAGCTGCTCATACTTTGTCAGAAGTTTTTTTTCTTTAAGAGCGGAATCCAGATCGCCTTCAATCTGAAGCAGGGAGAGCACATCATTCACAGCATACTGAATCAGATCGCTGCTTATTGGGCGCTTAAGCCAGTTAGCTCTCTGGAATGAATGCTTCTCTTCTTTATTAACACCGATATACTCGGTAATATTGATTTTCATTCCGAGCAGCTTCTGAGCAACAGCGATGTCGCGCAGAGGCTGTATTGTGCAGCCCAGAACATTCTGTGTCATATAGATATCATTCTCAGACGAGAACATTACTTTCACTATGTCGTCACAGGTAAGGAACTCTTTCAGTGAATCGCTGCTGCCGATCTTAAGAACATCAATAATTACAGGTTCAACTCCGTCAAAACATTGAATTATTGAGATGGAGTATCTGTAATTAATCTGCCCCTGATCACCCTCAAGGTCAATGGCGATTTTATTTATCCCTTTGCCCCTGAGGCCGGAAAGGTAAGCGGCAAGATCACCGCTGCTGTTTATCATACGGATTGCTGAATTGCTTATTTTTTCATTATTATTCATCGAGGAGGGCTCTGCTTTATGTAACAAAGAATAAAACAGAGCACCGGGTAAGGCAAGAACTATTTTATTTAGCTGCCTTAAGCGCCTGCTGCACAAGTTCCTGATTAAAACCAAGCACCACTCTGTCTCCGATTACAAAAACAGGAGTAAGGAAAGCCTCATCCTTTCTTGAATACTTCTCCTCTTTACGAAAATAGGGCAGCCCTTTATTTTTATAATACTCATATACATCGCGCCTGAAATAAACAAAACTATTATCACCTTTTCTCTTCCCGATGGCTGAACATAGACTATTTAGAGTATTAATATTCTTTGTTATAACCTGATTCCTGGAATCAGCAATTTTGTACGCAGTAAACTTAATGCCGTTATACGCCCATGAATCTCCATCCTTCAGGCCTTCAGGTTTATGATAAAAAGCCTGCGCCTGTTTACATGCCGCACAGTTATCCGCATAGAAGTAATAAACAGTACCCTTGATCTGCTGCGCCTGTAGTGATGACACAGCAATAACAGCTGCAATTATCAAACTTATTTTAATTTGTCGATTAAACATAGTCTGTCTCCTATTTTTCATTTATCAGCTCTTTCCCTTCAGTCCATCCTGCGGGACAGGCTCCCCCTCCCCCTTTACGTACAGCTATTGCTGCGTCGAGTTTACGCAGAAGCTCACCCGCATTCCTCCCGATTGAATCGTGAGAGTAATCCGCAGCTACAATAAAACCATCAGGGTCAACGATAAATGACGCACGGATAGCCGTACCCTTTAAGCTTTCGTAAACCCCCAGAGCCCTGCTGAAAGCTCCAGACCTGTCTGACAGCATCGGATACTTTACATTCTTAAGCTGTGGAGTGCCCTGCTGCCATGCGCGATGTACATAGGCTGAATCAGTGCTTATAGAAAAAACCTCAGCACCCGCCTCAGTGAAATCTTCATAATAATCAGCCAGCTCCTTCAGCTCAGTGGGGCAGACAAATGTAAAATCCGCAGGATAGAAAAAAAGTATTATCCATTTCCCCCTGTAATCCCTGAGGTTTATATCCATAACCTCTCCGTTATGATATGCGGAAAACTGAGACATGGGAACTGCTCCCCCAATAATTGTATCAGGTCTGACTCCGCCGCTTTTTGAAACCGAACCTGCATAGAGATCCGCAGATACTGTTATAAACAGCAGAATAACCGTAAAAATAACAGGCATGAGTTTTCTCATAAATAGACTCCGTCAATTTTNNATATAGGTCAAAACAATACTATTATTAATAACAGGAATTATTTCAATCCAAATTTTCACCGGTATTCATGCCTTCTCCGGAAGAAGAAACGCTGAAAGCATGTAAAAACCGCTGTTTTTACGAAGTTTTTTTTATTTTCCGGATTATGTAGCATTATTTCATTTGACAGAT
>DINC01000185.1:0-7243 GCA_002425885.1 Spirochaetia bacterium UBA5550
TTTTTTTATTTTTTATTCCGGAGGGATGTTAATATAAAAGCAAGGGGAGCCTGTGATGGGGACTCCCCTTTGTGTAACTTTATTTCTCTTTTTTAACAGGAATGCAGATATCAACTATATGCTTTTTCTGCGGGTGTTCATCCGAATCGTTTCTCTTCATTTCGAAGTTTATCCCTTCTGACGGAATATAGCCGCTTTTAGGAATAAATTCGCCGTACATATATCCCCATGCCGCACCAAACTCCTCAGATGAGATTTCAAATCTTCCAACAGCATACTCACCTTCGGGAATAACCATGCTTTTGTAGACTTCGGGTATTTTAACATCTGCAGAAACAGATATTGCCATAAGCATCCGCTGTTTATCTTTTGGAGTTGACTCCGGGTCGTCAGGGTAGATTATAATGAGCTCGGTGCTCCCTGGGAAATCCCAGAGCCCTGCGGGTTCTGCCCATTTCAGGAGCTTTTCAAGCTGTATGTCATAGATCTCCGGATTGTTCTCAAAGTCACCTCTGCACTCCACATAAGCAACCCGGTAAGAGGGGAGCTTTTTAATTAATGCACCGGTTTTTACTGAGGAATTTCCTGCACAACCGGCAATGGCGCAGGAAATTATCAGGCTGTTTAACGGATTAAGATTTATCATGTTTTTATCTCCTTTAATTTAATGGAGAGATAATAGCATCGGCTGCTTTGTTATTCTTTCCCGATTATGCTTAATTCTTTGCATATCCTGCTTTTTGTTTTGCATTGTCTGCTGCTGTAAAATACCCTGACATTTTTTCAATTCTGAGGGGTAAAAGATTGTACTTATTTAAAAGCTGTTTCAGAATCTGGTATTGTTTTTTTAACAGTTTACGATTGCATTAGAATATCTATTTGTCATTTCGAAGAAGCGTCAGCGACTGAAAAATCTGTTTTTAACTATAAATTTTAAGATTTCTCACATCCGTTCGAAATGACAATGTACTAATCATTTCGTTATTTGTTATAATAACAGTTAATTACGTATAGAAGGATTATGAAGCCATGAAAAATGGATATGATGTTTTAGCAGAAAGGGGATATGTTGAACAGGCTACCCATGAGGATGAAATACGCGAACTGTTAGGTAAAGAATCAGTTACATTTTATATAGGGTTTGATCCCACAGCAGACAGTCTCCATGTGGGGCATTTTATCCAGGTTATGGTTATGATGCATATGCAGCAGGCAGGGCACAAACCCATTGCCCTCATCGGCGGAGGGACTGCAATGGTTGGTGACCCTTCCGGACGCACAGATATGCGGCAGATGCTTACAATGGAGCAGATCAGAAAAAACAGCGAGTCCTTCAAGGAGCAGTTCTCCCGCTTTATCGATTTCGGCGAGGGGAAAGCTATAATGGTAAACAATGCTGACTGGCTCCTTAAACTAAATTATATTGAATTCCTCAGGGACATAGGGCGCCACTTTTCTGTAAACCGTATGCTTGCTGCCGAGTGTTTTAAAAACAGGCTCGAGAAGGGGCTCTCTTTCCTTGAATTCAACTATATGCTTATGCAGTCTTACGACTTTCTGGAGCTTTACCGCCTTCATAACTGCAAACTTCAGTTAGGCGGGAATGACCAGTGGTCAAACATCATATCAGGTGTTGACCTTGTCCGCCGTTCGGAGAATGCTTCGACATACGGCCTTACATTCAAACTCCTTGTTACAAGCGAAGGGAACAAGATGGGTAAAACCCAGTCAGGCGCTGTGTGGCTCGACCCGTCGAAGACTACTCCTTATGACTTCTACCAGTACTGGAGGAACATTGATGATCCGGACGTGAAGAACTGCCTTGCTCTTCTCACCTTTATGCCTATGGAAGAGGTGAACCGTCTGGGCTCGCTTCAGGGTGCGGAGATTAACCACGCCAAGGAGGTTCTGGCTTATGAGGTTACAAAGCTCGTTCATGGCCAGGAGGAGGCTGACAAAGCCCAGGCTGCTGCGAAAGCTCTCTTCGGTACAGGGGGGGATTCAGAGTCAATCCCCACAACTGAATTCAGTAAAGGGGATTTTGATAAAGGGATGGATATAATCTCGCTCCTTTCAAAGACAGGGCTTATTGCCAGCAACAGCGAAGGCCGCCGCCTTATTCAGCAGGGTGGTATCTACATGGAGGATGTGCAGGTGACAGATTTTGCAAGGATCATTACTTCTGCTGATCTTAAAGAGGGGAAGCTCCTTATACGCAAAGGGAAAAAAGTTTATCACCAGGTTGTGGTGAAGTAAAAATATTATTTATCCCGTCCGTTGCTCCGGATTACTTGGAGATCGGGCGGGATAATCAGACTCCGGATATTTGCTGGTGATTATTGCTCAACCCCCACCATACCCTCTTCAGAATACCTCTCACCTTTAACCGCTCCGGGATAGAAAACTGTTTCAAGATATTCCTGAGATCTTTTATCAAGGGTAATGTCAGCAGAGGCGATATTTTCAAGGAGATACTTCTCCCTTCGGGTTCCAGGGATCGGCACAATATTATCACCTTTAGACATTACCCATGCAAGTGCAACCTGTGCAGGGGTTGCATTAAGTTCTGCGGCAAATTCCTCGAGCTGCCTTACCAGTTTGCTGTTTTGCTCAAAGTTCTCACCCGTTGTACGCGGCATATGCTGACGGAGGTCCCCCTCGCTTTTGACTGACTCACTGGTGAGCTTACCTGTAAGAAAACCTCGACCCAGGGGACTGTAAGGGACAAAGCCCGCATCAATCTTTTTCACTGCTCCGATAACAGAACTTTCCATATCTCTTGTAAAAAGGGAATACTCGCTCTGAACAGCGGTGATGTGGTGAATTGCGTCTGCTTTTTCAATGGTTTCAGCGGATACCTCCGAAAGTCCTATGTATCTTATCTTCCCCTGTTCAACAAGCCTTGAAAGCTCACCGATTGCATCCTCCAGCGGTGTTGAGTGATCACGCCTGTGAATATAGTAAAGGTCAATATGGTCCCTTTTCAGACGTTTAAGGCTCTTCTCCAGGGCCTCCCTTATATATTCAGGCCTGTTGTTAATTGTACGTTTATATTCGCCGGGCCTGCGCACAATGCCGAATTTTGTGGCAACAAAAACCTCTCCCTTCCATTCACGGAGAGTGCCCCCTATAAGTTCCTCGTTATGGCCTGAGCCGTACTGGTCTGCGGTATCGAGCATTGTTATCCCCATCTCCAGAGCTTTGAGGATTACCCTGCGCGACCAGGCATCATCACCTTTGCCGTAAAATTCACTCATGCTCATGCATCCCAGCCCCATTGCTGAGACAGAGGGACCCTTTGAACCGAGATTTTTTTTATACATAATGTTTCTCCTTTTCAGATTGTAGTGATTTGATTAAGCATAAAAACCCCGTGTCTTTCATCCTTATAATTGACATTTTATTAGTTATTACAGACATTAGGAATATGTCAGCAGAAAAAATTTTAGGGAAAGAGCGGAAGAGACTTTTGCAGCCTGTAAAAGTTCTTTCGGGAAAACTTACAGATTATTCAACGGAAAAGCTTCACAGGCACAATGTTCACCAGGTGCTGCTCATCAGGGACGGTGTATCCCTCCTTGTGGAGGAGGGGCGGCGGCAGCCTCTATACGGTAATATGTGCGCTTTTCTCCCTGCGGGGTGTCTGCACCGCACAGTTGTTATAGGGGAGAGTGTTACATACCAGTCACTATATATCTCTGAAGATATGATAAAGACTTCTGGAGCGGGCATTGTAATTTTCAGTTTATCTGAACTGGGGATAGCTTTATTCAACAGGATCGCTTCAGAAAAAAAGAGGGATTCCGGTTCGGGGATATTAAAAGATATCATTGAACTTTTCATCAGGATACTTGGAGAGGACATTGCAGCTGGCAGGTATGACTATGCTCTCCCTGAGCCTCATTCAGAGGAGTGCAAAAAACTGACGGAGTATATCGAAGAGAATTACATGAAGAAAATTTCAATGGCTGATTTCAGGTCTGTTCTCCCTTATTCAGAGAGGCATATTGCACGGCTCTTTTCTGCTGAAATGAAGATAACACTTTTTGAATACCTGCGGATGTACAGGATGTTTATAGCAACAGTAATGCTGCACGGGGAGCGCTCAGTGCTTGAGATATCCCTTGACTGCGGGTATGAATCACTATCAAGCTTCTATAATGATTTCAGCAGGTACTTTTCGCTGACTCCCGGTGAGTTCAGGAGAAGTGTAAGCGGCAATCAGGGGAACTGATACTACCTCTCCGCAAGAGCAAGCTTCACTCCGAAAAAACCTATAACAACAGCAAAGGATCTTTTTATATACTTCATCATGCCTGGTGATGATATAATGTAGCCGCGCACACTGTCTGCAAGAAGCCCGTAAATTATGAAAACAGCAAGAGTCATAGCCATGAAAACAGCGCTCAGCATGGAGAGCTGAAGCACCGGTGAGTACGTGTCAGCTGAAACAAATAGAGGGAGGAATGTTAAAAAGAATATAGTAAGTTTCGGGTTAAGAATATTAATAAGAATCCCCCTTGTTGCAGTTTTCAGGAATCCGTTTTTTTCACCATCAGTTTCAAGGGCAATCTCTTCATTGTCTCTCCACATTGACCATGCCAGGAAAAGGAGATATGCCGCACCTGTGAATTTAATCACCTGAAACGCCAATGCGCTCATATGAAGAATCGCTGATAAGCCCAGGATGCTCGCAATGAGATGCGGGATGATGCCGGCAGTACAGCCGAAAGCTGCTGCTATAGCGCCGCGTCGTCCAGAGGTGAGCCCTGTTGTTACAGTGTATACAACACCGGTTCCGGGGATTAAAACAACAATGAGCGCTGTTATCAGGAATTCTATTGTTATCATTGCAGTTTCCTTAAAACATACTATATCCGGATATTACAAAGTAGTTTACAGCGCAATAAATTTTTATAAAGATTGCTGCTGGAAGTCCGGCAGTGTTATAACGGGTATATCGTAATGAATTCAGGATTTTCAATAATCTGAGGAGAGTTTAATGATTACTATAACTGAATACAGCCCTGAATACCAGGGAGATGTGATAGATATGATCCTTGAAATACAGCAGAAGGAGTACGGTATAACAATAACAGCAGAAGGTCAACCTGATCTTAAAAATGTTTATGAATTCTATCAGCAGGATGGAGGGAATTTCTGGATTGCGCTGAGTGATGGAGTGGTTGCTGGAACCATAGCATTAAAAAATATCGGGAACAACTGCGGAGCTCTGAGAAAGATGTTTGTAAAATCTGAATTCAGGGGCGCTGATAAAGGCATTGCATCAGGACTCCTTTCAGCTCTTGAAGGATGGAGTCTGGGAAAGGGATACGAAAATATATACCTTGGCACAACCCCATTTTTCAAAGCAGCACACAGGTTTTACAGGAAAAAGGGATTTATTGAAATTCAAAAAGAAGAGCTTCCTGAGTCATTCCCTGTTATGACTGTTGATACAATATTTTTTCATAAAGAATTATATGAGGAACTGTCAGAGAAAGNNTTTCTACTATTAATAATCATTGAAATACTATCTCTCTAATTAGCAAGACCTGTTATATTTTGTTGCAGCAAGCCCCTGGTATTAACCGTCCTCTTTTAGAAGATTGGAAGTGCAGTCTTAAAAAGGGGAGGGGATTACCTGTTTAGGTATCAGCAGTTAATCCCCTTCTCCTTGGAAAGATAACATGGCAGATTAATCTTTTATTGATAACCCTCAGCCTCTTCAAGCAGGTCTTTGTCCCATTTCTCCATGGGGAGTTCGCTCCATATTTCCAACAGGTTCCCTTCGGGATCTCTGAAATGTGCCACCCTCATTCCCCAGCCCGGCATCTCCTTCGGTTTGCTTAAAAATTTTACTCCACGTGAATTAAGCTCTTTCCATGTTTCATCTATATCAGTGACCTTTATTATCATAGCACTCCTGTCCCTGAATCCTGAAGGGAGAGCTTTATCCGCGTTTCCCAGGGCTTCAGCCATGAGGTCTGATTTGAAGATGGAGAGCCCGGACGGCAGGCCAATATCAAAGCTTGCGTAAACACCCCCCGGCTTCCCCCATGTAACTTTAAGGCCCAGTGTATCGGAGTAAAACCTGAAGCATTTGTCAAAATCTTCAACCATAAGCCTGATGCAGTTTAATTCCATTATATGCCTCCTGTGATTTCTTTTATTTTAAAAGGAGGTCTTTGCAGCTGTATTGTAAAATTCGGACATTTTTAGAAGGATTCAGCTGCCCCGGAGTCATCCCTGTATATTTTTTAAAATTTTTTATCAGGTGAGACTGGTCGTAAAAGCCGTCATAATCATTACCTTCAGCAATACTTGCAAGGTTATCCCTGAAACGGGCAATGCCTGAATACTCCTTTGCGCCTATCCCGATGAGACCAGTAACTTTGCGGCATACCTGCCTTGTGCTGAGCCCTATCTCTCTGCATATACTTTCCACAGGTTCAGTGCCGGAAGATCTGTCCACAAGCTCAAAAAAAGCTTTTATTCTGCTGTCAGCGGAACAGCTCTGTTGTGACAGAAACCGCATGTTGAGATGCTCAGTGAGCATATCGAGATTATCTCCGGCCAGGCTGTCAGTAACCAATGGAGTTTCGAGATTGAATTCTTCAGGATCTATGTCTATGGAACTGTTCAGCATTTCTTTCATATTTATTTTCAACAGCCCGGTCAGTGCAGCAGGTTTGAACCTTACTCCGAACATCCCTGTTCCACCTTCAAGAGAAACAGTGACCATCTGAGCCCATATGCCTGTGAGGGAGATACCCGTAACTATTCCCCCCTTCACTGAAAAGAGCATATCAAAGTAGCCATCAGGGAGTATGTCGTATTCATTGTTTATGCCTGGAGCCGTATGAGTATGCCAGAAGCATTTAATATATTCGCTTAAGCCGGGGTGGGGTAAAAATTCGCGATATGTTGTTCCGCCTTTATCCATAGAGATATTATCTGATAGCGTTTTAGAATGTCAAGAATGGATTGCCCCTTTCTGTTTTATTTAACAGGCAGGTAATCCTCACGCACAGGGGAGAACACTTCAACTGCGACAGAATCCTCAAGAGCTTCAGCGGAGTGCTCTACACCGGACTTGACGCACCAGCTGTCACCTGGTAAAGTCTCGAAGCTCTCCCCGCCTATTTTAAGGATAATTTTGCCTGAGACAAGGTACCCGATCTGTTCATGCACATGACTGTGTGGCGGGAGAGATGAACCCTTCTCAAGGAGAAATTCACTC
>DINC01000185.1:7261-10259 GCA_002425885.1 Spirochaetia bacterium UBA5550
ACTCAGAAGGGTTTTGTCGCCGTAAGAGGCTGTCCTCATCTTTATGCCGGTGAGCATGTCTCTGTAGGTTGCGTCATTCTTTTTTGAAAACATAAATACACTCCATAATGTTGTACTGCTATGCTGTTTACTGTATGTTCATCCATTACGCAGGGAACAGTACCGTTTCGCCCCGGGAGAGGGTAGTTCCTTTCATCTGTAATAAGGTGTATTATATAAAAAGTCTTTTAACAGGATCAAGAGAAAAATTATGAATTGTTAAAATACTGCTTTTCATCTTCAGGCATTAAACAAAGGTTAAGCAGAGAGATTAAGGAGAAAACAATTATGAATGTCAAGGAACACTACGACAGCCACCTTGGAAATTTTTATTCCTGGATGATCGGCGACTATGAAACACTTGTTTCAGATAATATAAGTTTTTTTACCTCACATAATATGGGGGGCGGGAAGGGGAAAACCGCTGTTGATTTCGGATGCGGCAACGGGGTGCATTCCATGGCCCTGGCACACCTCGGGTATAGTGTTGTTTCATTTGATTTCAATAAGCAGCTGCTGGATGAGTTCAGGTCAAGGATTCATGGAGAAAATATTACAATAGTGGAAACAGATTTCATGGACTTTGAAAAATACTTATCTGTTAAACCTGATCTTATCATCTGTATGGGCGACACTATTACGCATCTCAACAATAGATCTGATGTTGAACTGATTTTACAGAAGGGCTGTAATGCGCTGAATGAAAAGGGGGAGCTTATTATATCTTTCCGGGATCTCACTGTTCCCCTTACAGGAACAGACAGGTTTCTCCCTGTTAAGTCCGATGATCTCAGGATACTCACCTGTTTTCTCGAATATTTTGATGGCCATGTAATGGTTCATGATCTTCTGCATGAAAAGGATAGCGGCAGATGGACGCAGAAAGTAAGCTCATATAAAAAACTGAGGATCTCCGGTGATGAGATGAAGGGGCTGCTTACCGATGCAGGATTTGACATCGTATCCTCAGAAGTGATTAACTGGATGATTTATGTAACAGCAGTAAAAAGCTAAGTGGAACTTTCAATATTAACAGGTATTGCGGGGATAATTTTGATATATATTAAATATGCAATACTTCATTGGCATGGCGATCAAGTATTGCATATTTAATAAAGCAGCAATGCGATTTCTTTCGTGAAATGAAAGAGTGCACCACCATGCCGGATTTAAGGCTTTTTAATCAGCATACCGGGAAAACCATTAATGATTATATAAATGAACTGAGAATAAGAGAAGCTGAACAGAGACTTATTGAAACTGATGATCCGGTAATCAGGATATCAATGGATACCGGGTTTGATAATATCAGGACTTTTAACCGTGTATTTAAAAAGATAAACGGAGTAAGTCCAAGCCTGTTCAGGGAGCGTGGAGATTTAAAATAATTAAAAATCTGCTTAAAAAATCCCTCTTTTTTTTAAAATGTAATATATATTATTCCCGCAATAGAGCAAAAACAGTCTGATTGGACTTTTTTTTATGGACATTTTCTGATCGATCAGCCGATGTCTTGATTAACAGATAATTATATGTTTATCTGTTAAATCATACCTTTATGTTTAAAAAAATTCTGGCGGGGTCATTATGATTAGAAGAATAATTATTCTTTTAAGCATTTTTGTGTTTATTGCTTTTATCTCCTGTTTCGGTGGCGGAGGTGGAAACAGTGGTTCAGTACCACCATCAGGAAGCAATGTCAAGTGGGGTTACCTTCTCCCTGAAACAAAGGGGATCTATTATGAGTGCGGAGATATCAAAGGTAAGACCGGGCCTGAGGGGAGGTTTGAATACTATGAAGGGCAGAATGTACGGTTCTACATAGGGGGTATTGAATTGGGGACTGTAGCAGGTCAGAAGATAGTTACTCCATTTACACTGGCAGGCTATGATACAGTTCCAGAAAATATTCAGGATGTAGCAACTGAAGATGAACTTGACCAATATCCTGGAGCAAGAAATAGGCTTCATTTTCTTCTGGCTATAAATGAACTCTATGAAGATGGAGAATATCGGTATGAAGAACTGGTTGAAACAATGGAGTCAAGGCATGAAGAACTGGAATCAAAAACCCTGAATTTTGATACGACTGTTACTGTTGTAGAGTTTCAGACAAGTCTTGGAAGCCTTGTAGCCAAGAGTGCCTGGTGGTCTATTTTTATTAAATCATGTTATGCAGCTACGATAGGCAGTTTAAATACTACTAATTTATGGAGATAGGGAGAATAATGACAATCCTGACTCTGCTTATCGTGATGAGTATGTTCAGTTCCCGCAGAAGAATTATATTGTAAGGATGGACGGGAGTCAGCTTGAAGAGGATTTTATATGCGCAGAATATCAGACCTTTTATGGCCTCAGTCTGGATAATTCCTCTGACATGCGTCAGTCAAGGTATGTTAAGATTACAGGGCCCATTGCGAGTAAACAGACAGATTATGCGGGATATCCTGATACAATTTATCATACAGATAATGGGGTTACACAAACATGGGGTAAAGACTACTTTATCGGGCTATGGAAAGCTAATAATGATGAATATCAGCATGTCTTAGTTGATGGAGTGTATCGTGATAAGATAATAAGTTATTCATCAAATGCTGAATATGCAATTATTACTTTTCCATATGTAGATGATGATGGATATGGTAATGATGTGTTGCTTGGCAACGGACAGTATTTATTCTCAAAACCGGATAAAGGACGTGTTAAAGTTTATGGAGTATTTCTTAATAGTGATGGTAGTCAGCGTCCAAGAGAGTTAATCCGGACAATTAGAAAAGTTGCTGATGATACTGTCGATGGGGCTGTACCTGCAAATTGGCCTGTAGATTAAAATTAGATCTTATAATTGCAGTTTCTATAATATAACAAATCTTGGATTCAGATGAGGCTGACCTAAAAGTAATTTCTTTGACATACCGGCTGTAGCGTGCGCGCCCTGAGCGCAGCGAAGAAG
>DINC01000185.1:10331-10509 GCA_002425885.1 Spirochaetia bacterium UBA5550
ATCTGACTTTTTAGACAACCCCATCTTTTGTCTGATAATAAAAGATTATAAAGAAAGGAATTGATAATGAAAAAGTTTTTGATTTTTATTTATTTAATCTTCGCAGTATCTCTATCAGCCTCAGAAAGTGAGACTATTGCTGACAAGATCGATTTTCATCTTTCAAATACACCCTCTG
>DINC01000185.1:10577-45776 GCA_002425885.1 Spirochaetia bacterium UBA5550
TCAAGAGATACAACTTTTGATTTCTTCCCTGTAGAATACAGGAATTCTCTTGGAAATGTTGCTAAATGGAGACTCGGTGCAGGATTTAACGTAACAAAAAATAAACTTAAGGAAGATGGATATTTTATTACATCTCCATCAAATCCTTTTCATCCGTTACTCACTGAAATAGAAACAACTAACCATGTCTTTAAAAATGAATCAGAATTATTATTTTATACAGGAAAAATTCAGTTTGAGCTTTCTCTCCGGTTATTAGACGGATATTTTAACATCAATAACCGTTCAGAATATATTCCGTATTACTATTTGAAGAGTTCACAGGAGATCAATATTACACCGCTTACTTCAAATGGGCCGGTTTCAAATAATTACAGCGGCGGATCTGCTCCTTATCTTATGAATGAAGTAAAGATTCATATGCTTAAGCTGTTTGAAATTCAATATCAGGTTGAGTATCAGAAGCTTAAGTATGAACAGATAGGGTTAGATTATGATTCAGGTTGGATTCTTGTTGCACAGGACGAAAATAAGTATACCATTTTTAATTATTCTTTAATTTTTAATTTCCGCCCTGATATATTTGAAGAAGTGGATTTCATTATAGGCTTCGGGAAAAAATGGCTGAATACAAAAAACGATACTACCAATGAAACAGCTTATAAAGAAAATGAATGGGTGTATAATATAGGAGTAACTTCCAAAAAAATATAAGAAGAGCCGGTTTACGTATGATGCATAAAAGAAGATGTTTACGGCCTGCAGTGCTGCTTTAAAAGCATAACCTCAATCCCTGTTTCAGAGAAGTGGGGCTCGCAAGAACGGTTGTAGACGGTAGTGAGGAGAATAGCAGTATCAATCCCGGGCTTTTTAACACAGAAGTTGTTTTATCCGCCCTGAATCCTCAGGGCGGAAATTATTTTCAGAAAAGTTTATTTTCCTGAGCCAGAAGTTCTTTTGCCTTCATCTGGTAACCAAAGTTCCATGCGTAATCGATCTTATTCCTGCTTATATCGTTTGATATAATGAACTCCAGGTCTTTTTTAAAAGCATCTTTATCACCCTTCTTAACATGGAGATATCTTGCACGTGTATAATAATTAACAAGTGTACCGGGTCCGGTTTTTACTGCTTTTGAAAATTCCTCTTCAGATTTTTTCATATCCCCGCCTAAAAATCCGGGGAGTATCGCGTAAGAGGAACCCCATGCCATATGAACTCTACCATTCATGGAATCAGGATTGATGGCCGACATTCTCCGGAGTACAGTGTTTACTTTCCCCGGCAGGCTGAAATTAAGCAGATGACTGAATGAACCGAAGCATTCAGTCCAGTACTGCCCTGCTGCAACAAACCAGAAGAACATGGCAGACATCTCTTTCTGTGTAAGGGCATCAACACAATCCCATGCGGGTTTTCCCTGGTCTGCAAGTTTTTTAAATTCCGGGTTTGTATACATTGCCCGTTCGCAGTAATTAATTGATTTAAGGTAATATTCCTCCTTCTCTTTTGTTTCCCTGGCGTAGATGTAGCCGTTTAACATCGCGAATTCACCTGCCTTTGACAGCGCGTCATAGTTTCCAGGATCAATGGCAATAACCTTTTCATACGCTGCAATAACATCTTTAACTTTTGCAGCAGTATCTGCTGTTGCTTCAAGCGACGCGGCTGAAGCAAGTAAGGCTTTTGTATCGCCGGTACCTGATGCCTGAACCTTTGTTTTCCACCCTTCGTCCCAGGATATGCATCCTGTGACAGAGATAATAACTGCCAGAAGGGTACATCTGATTAACCATTTCACAATAAACCTCCTTTGGTGTTATAATAGAGTTTATAATTCAGTTAAGTGACACAGCATGAGGGAATCAAAGTTTATTGAGAAAAAATGAATTTTTTAATAAAAAAACGTCGTCGCATAAAACAGGTGTTATTTGCAAAAATAGGAGGTTAATCGTATTTATGGAACGGAAAGTGCAAATGTTCTGTTAATTATTTTCTACTGGAGTCCGGAAGTTCATAATAAAACTATNNTGAGTGAAAATAATTATCAATATTTTTCAAAAGCTTTTCTGCATCCTGTTTGAAAAAAGCATTCCAGGCATATAAACCGCCGCCAGTTGATGTTTCCTTTTTAACAATAAAAGTCAGATCATCAATAAAACCCTGCCTGTTTCCGGTTTTTGTGTAGAGATATAAGGCCCTTCCCCAGCGGGGGAAAAAGTACTCCGGCCCTGCATTTACAGCTTTATCAAAATATACTGCCGCCTTATTTATATTACCACCCATGAATCCGGGGAGGATAGAATAATATGCTCCTTTCATAAAAACAGGGTGTCCTCCCCACCATGCAGGATCTATCTCCAGCATGCGGTCCAGCACTTTCACTGAACGGAAGGGCCAGCGGATATTAAAAATTTTTGAGACAGGCCCGAGACATTCAGACCAGTAATTGTTGACGCCGCAGTACCAGTTCAGCATGGGGAGCATATCCTCTTTTGTCAGGGCATTGACTGAATCCCATAATGAATTTCCCTGATCTATTATTCTTTTAAATTCTGAGTTTGTATACATGGCACGCTCGGTCATCCGCAGCTGGCGGAGATAATGTTCTTTTTTACAGCCGGAATCTTCGCAATAACCGAATGCCATCAGAAAGTGATATTCGCTGAGCTGCAGGAGCGCTTTACGGTTTGCTGGGTCACTAAGAAGAACCTGCTCATAGATGGCTATAACTCTCTCAAGTTTCTCTGCTGAGTCAGTATTTTTTTCAAGTTTTTCTGCATTTGAAATGAGCAGGGCGATGTTCTGTTGATCAGTCGGGGCAGGTATATTGCTCCATCCCTCTTCCCAGGACATGCAGCCGGAGAATGATAGTAGAAAAAATGTAAGAATAATGATAATTATTCTTCTCATAATAAGTTCTATTGTAAGAGTTACAGCTTTATCTTTAGTATCCATTATTTCACACCCCATGACTTTCTGAATCCCGGGCCTGCATCAAACATGAAATCGCGGCAGGAAACAACTTTACCGAATCTGATATTAAACATTGAAAAGCCGCTGTTATGCCATTTATCTCCGGTACGTGTTGTTGAATCAAATTCCCAGTAAACTGCTAAAGTATTTGTTCCTGTTAAATCAAATATGTTATCAACGCAGACATTCTTTATTTTGAATGTGAATTCAGGATAGTTCTCAAAAAAATTAATAAACCATTTTCTGATGGCAGCTTTACCTTCGTGGGTTCCGCTGGCAGGTACATCACCGGGATAAACAAGGTAAGCATCTTCTCTCCATGCTGATAAAAACTTATCGAGTTCGCGTCTGCTGAACAGATCGAAACCCTTTCGCGCCTGTATTTTCGATATAATTGCTCCAATCATGAGAAGCCTCCTTATTATAGTTTTAATATGTTCCGTCTCTCCGGGAAAAATTAAAAAAAATTATTAATTTCTAAAAAATTTTTTTAAAACCCTGGAGTTGGTTCGTATAGATAGCAGAGTTTCAAGTGATAATTTTTTAAAACTGAAGGAGCTTACATTTGAAAAGATTTTTCATAATAATGCTGTTATTTATTACGGGCTGCGCTGACGGAGTGGACCTTTCTGAGGTATACAGTGAGGGCTCAGCGGCTTTTAATGAAAAGAAATTTGATGAGGCAGAGAAACTTTTTACATCAGTCATTAAGCAGGATAAAGAGTTTCTCAACGCATACCTTATGCTGGCCAAAATATATTATTATAATCGGGATTATAAGAAATCTATTGATTCTCTTGAAGAGATTATTGAACGCGATCCGGATCATTCTGCCGCGCTTTACTGGAAATCCAGATCTCTTGTGATGAGTGATAATAACTGTATAGATGAACCTGTCTCTCTTCTGAAGAAGGTTATTGAAACCGACAGCAGTCATACCCCGGCCAGGCTTCTGCTTGCTCTTTTATATGAGAAGAAAGGTGCGTATAAAGAAGCGCTTCATGAGTATGCTGTAATCCTTAATGAAGAGGAGAACATTGTTAACGCACGGGGGAACCTCGCAATACTTTATTCAAGGCTGGGATTATCCGGGAGGGCAAAGAGTGAAATTGAAAAAGCCTGTAAAATCGCGGAGATTTCAGGATGCGGTTCTGAACAATTAAAACATATCAGGAGTGAAATTGACCAATGCAAAAAATAACAGCCGTTGTACTGACAATGATTTTTTTAATCACCGGATGTGCTGATTTTGATGCCTGCATAAAAAAAGAACCGTTATCGCATGGTATTTCAAAAGTTCTTATAGGGAATTTTGAGTACAGAAATATAAGTTATGAACCATATATTGTTCCCTCGTTCAAAGAAGCTCTCGGTTTTGAATTTTTTAAAAAAGGGATTATTGCCGGATTCGTCGGCCAGCAGGACGAAGTCCCTGATAACGATAATCAGCAGATTGCGGCACTTATGAAAAAAATGTCCGGTGATATACTTATCAAAGGGGTGATTTCTCAAAGGGAGTCCGGGTTTTTGACAGACAGGGAGATCAGTTCGTACGTTTCATTTGTTATCTATAATAAACAGGGGAGTGTCATCGGACAGGGTTTATACAAAGATAATAAATCTGCCGGAGATGATTCTTTTCAGAAATACGCTGCGGCAAAAATTTCATCAGTAATAATCAATAAGCTGAATAAACAGTAAGAGTGTATAGAATGAATTCAGTCTGTTATATTGATGAAAGAACTTTCCTGGAAAGATAAGATGAAAGCCCGGTATTATGTAATAGTTATATTTAATCTGACGATGCTCTTCGCTCAGCAGGCTTTCTCCAGCGGGAGAGAGTGTGAATGTCAGGTGTCAGAACTCTCTCTCGATTTTTTTTCAGCATCCGCCATGGGTGTAGCCAACAGTTTTGAACTTCAGGAGATAAGGGCACGGGGGGCTTTATATGATTTTTCAGTTTATGAAAAACTGCGCGAATTTTTTCCATCTCTTACATTTTCATATCTTCAGACTGAGGATGTTCGAAGAAGAGAGAATGATGACCGGCAGACGAGATTAACTGTTGAAACAGAGATCCCGGTTTATAATGGAGGAAGAAGAGAGCTGAATTATGATATTGCAAAACTGAACGCGTTACTTGCGAGGAACGATTACAGAATTTCTATGAACCGTCTGATCGCTCAGATCAGGGGGGAATACCTCGAACTCCTTAAGCTGCGTGAGATAATCGAAATACATAAAAAAACTCTGGAGCATGGAGAGATGCAGCTCACTTTCGTGAGGAAAGAATTTGAGTTGGGTGATGCGACCAGGCTTGCAGTGATGGAAATTGAAGCAAAAATTCGGGAGATAGAGCTTAGTCTTAAAAACGCTTCCGATGAATATCAGGATGCGTTGAAAAAATTTAAGCTTACATTGAAAATACACTGGCGTACGCCGGTTGTAATAAAAGGTGATATTGAGAAAGACTTCATGATAATTCCAGTATCAGGCCTTGATGATGAGGAACTGATAAGCGTTGCTATAAGAATGAGGAAGGAGATTGAAAGCAGTGAAGCGGAATATGAAATAAGCCTCAGAAATAATAACATAAATGAGAGATATTTCATACCAAACATCTCTATGGGGTTTAATTATAATCTCACAGGGGAGGATTTTCCGCCAAGGGAGAAAGGGTGGGGGGTAAATTTTAAGATTTCATCGCAGCTTTACGGAAATTCCTTTTCGGGAGGTTCAGGTTATAATGAAAGCGGTAACGGCAACGGCAGAGGTGTTTCCAGGAATGCCTCTATTACTGTGCTGGATAATATGCCGTATAAACGGAGTCTTGTAGAGAGCAGGATTGAGATGGCACGATGCAGAGATGAAAGGCTTACGGCAAAAGAGACTATCTCCATTGAAGTAGCAGCATCCTGCTCTTCGCTGAGAAATTCCTGGGATATGATTGAGATTGCCGGCAGGCGCCTTGAACTTTATGATTCTCAGCTTGAGATCGAGAGGTTAAAGGCGAATATGGGTGAAGCAAGAAGATTTGATCTGGTTGAGAAGGAGATAGAGAGAGGTGAAGCTGCGGTAGCCCTGCTTAATTCAAGAATCAGATATCTTTTAGCAGCATCATCTCTGGAACTTGCTGTGGGAATGGATTCTGATTTTCTGAAAAAATATCTGATGAATAAAAACGAGGAGAAATGATGAAAAGATTTCTCATTAAAATAAACCGGCGTATACCCGGGAAAAAGCTGTTAGTTGTCATTCTGCTGATGATTGTTGCAGCAGGCATAGCAGCAGACCTATTAATAAAGCCTCTTTTTTTGAAAAGGGACAAACCGGCAGCGCCTGGTAAGTCCGGCTCGATGAATATAATTACGGGAATTGTGGAGAGCAGGGAGATTAGTGAGACCATAGAAACTCCGGGTGAAATTGTTTTTAAGGAGAAAGTTAACATCTCTTCAAGGGTAAATGGCAGGCTTGCCAGGGTGTATTCAAGGGAGGGGCAGATTATTAAAAAGGGTGAATTAATCGCGGAGATTGAAAGGCTTCCTCTTGAAATTACTCTGAAACAGCAGAAGTCGGAACTTGATATCGCAAAAAAAGGGTTTGAACTTGCAGAGGCCAGATATTGTGACGCGTTGAAAGGCGTTGAAATTAAACTGAAATCTATAATGAAAGCTAAGACTGAACTGTATGACAAAAAAGTATCCTATGAAAATATGAATCTTATCCTGAAAAACAAAACGGAACTTTTTAATGCCGGAGGTATAAGTCAGACGGAACTGGAGGGGATTAAAACACAACACACTACTCTGAATGCAAAGTATGAGCTTGCAAAAGCCGATTACGAGATTCAGCAGGTGGGTTACAGAGAGCATGATATTGCAGCAGAGGGGCTTAAAGTACCTGCTTCGGAGAGAGAGAAACTGGAGCTTTTTAAACGTATTAATACCAAGATAGAAAGAGCTGAGGTAGAAGCAGCAAGGTCAAGAGTGCGGCAGGCTGAAAGCGGTCTTTTGTCAACTGAACTTCTCATCCGCGAGAGTTATCTGAGGTCGCCGATAAGCGGTGTTATCGCGGTGAGAAATATGGAGGCTGGAGAGATGGTCCGGGAGGATTCGGTCATCGCAACAGTAATTGATATAAGCAGGGTTTTTATTTCAATGAATCTTAATGAAAAAGATGTGCACAGGATCAGGAAGGGACAGAATGTAAGATTCAGTGCTGATGCTTTAAGCGGGAAGATGTTTGATGGGGTTGTCGAAACCATAACTCCCCTGCTGGACACAAAGAGCAGAACAATTGAAGTAAGAGCTGCTGTCAGTAATCCCGTAAGGAATCTGCTGCCGGGGATGTTCTCGAGAGCAGTTATTAATACAGGCAATATGGTAAAGGGTATATTGATACCTAAAACGTCTGTTATGCGAAGAGAGGATGGCAGGGAAGAGGTTTTTGTTGTAAAAAACGGAATTCTTATCGCTCAGAACATTTCTACAGGATCAGAGACGGGAGAGGAAATTCTTGTAACAGAGGGTCTGGCTGAAGGTGATCGAATAGTCATAAAAGGGGTTAACCTGGCCTACCAGGGAATGAAGCTGCAGTGAAGGAACTTGTTGAGACTTTTATCAGGAGGAAGATCACTACTTTAATGGTCTTTGCCGCACTCTGCACTGTGGGAGTAATCTCGGGGTCACGACTGCCGGTTGAACTTATTCCGGATATTGAGCTTCCAAAATTGACGATTATAACTCCTTTCGAAAACGCCTCTCCATCAGAAGTTGAAAAGCTCATTACCGTGAGGATTGAGGAGTCAGTAACAGCCGTAAGCGGTGTTTCTGAAGTTACTTCAGAATCGATCGAGGGTGTGAGTATAGTAAAGGTAAACTTTAAATGGGGTACTGATATGGATATGGCCCTGATTGAAGCAAAAGAGAAGGTAGATCTGATCAGAGGTGAACTGCCCGATGACTCAGGAAAGTCTGTTGTCGTAAAATATGACCCCTCAGCGGAACCAGTAATGATCTATTCTATTACGTTGGAAGGGAGCGACAATAAAGATACAAGGCGGCGCGTGGAAAAAGAGATTGTTCCATTTATAGAACGAATCAATGGGGTATCACTTGTTGACCTTGCAGGGGGAGATAAAAGAGAAATCCGGATTGATGTGGACAACGCTCTGCTTTATTCACACACTCTTTCCCTTCAGGAAATATCCGGAAGGATTAAATCGGCAAATTACGGGTACCCCGCAGGGACAATTGTCAAGGGTGATAAAGAATATCAGGTCAGGACATCCGGGGAGTTTCTGAACATTTCTGATATACATTCCGTCACTGTGGGATATAGTGATAAAGGGATACCCGTTTACCTTTCAGACATAGCAGCAGTTCATGATTCGTACAAGGATAAAAAAAGCATCATAAGATTCAACGGCAGGGAGGGTGTAGCTCTTCTTATAAGAAAAGAACCCGGGAAAAATACAATAAAAGTATGCGAAAATATAAAAGAAGTTATTAAAGACCTTTCATCTAAATGCGGGAATAATTTTGTAATAAAATGTATTTATGACCAGTCACGATTTGTAGAGAACGCTATCAACAATGTTATATCAGCAGCTATTATGGGCGGTGTAATATCATTTTTTGTGCTTTTCTTTTTTTTGAAATCGATTGGACCCCCCATGATTATTGCTACAGCTCTCCCGATCTCCATGTGCGGAACTTTTATTCTTATGGAATTATCCGGTATCAGTATAAATTCTATGTCCCTTGGCGGGCTCGCAATCGGAACCGGCATGACTGTTGATGCAGGGATAGTTGTCCTTGAATCGATATCAGTTACTAAAAGTGAGTATCCGATGCTCACTCCTTATGAAGCAGCTGTCAAGGGTACTCTTGCTGTTGCAGGCCCTGTCATAGCAAGCGTTTTGACAACAGTTGTGGTTTTTCTGCCGGTTGTATTTCTGGACGGGCTTGCAGGTTCAATATTCAGGGATCTTGCTCTTGCAGTTTCATTTTCAATTATAATATCCCTCATCAGTTCTCTGACACTGGTGCCGATGCTGACTACTGTAAATATAAATTTTAGCAATACAGGAATACTAAAAGAAAAACCAAACGGGGTGTATCAGGTATTATCCGGATATTCTGATCGCACCATCAATAAAGCGGTGCGTGTATATGAAAGAACAGTCAGGTTGGCGCTTAAAAAAAAGACGATAGTCATATCGGGCGGACTTATATCTATCGCGGCAGGGGTAGTTCTTTTTATGCTCATCGAAAGAGAGGTTCTGCCTTCTGTGGACCCCGGAGAATTCTTTATTGAAGTTGAGATGCCAGGAGGGACTCCTCTTGATCAGACATCCCGGTTCTGCGGAATGATTGAAGAGAAACTTTTCGCCTTGCCAGGTGTAGAGAATGTTTTCACAAAATCAGGATGCGATCCTGATGATAGTATATCGGAGAGAATTTCCGGAAGAGGGTCAGATTACGGAATAATAAGAGTATTTATGAAAAGAGATTCCGGCATACCGATCAGTGAAGTGATAGATCGTTTAAAACGGGATGTTAAATGTGCTGCCGGTATATCGCTTTCATATAAAATAAAAGAGGATGTAATGGGGAACCTGTTCTCTTCAGATTTCTCATCAGTAAGTATTGAATTTTACGGTAATGATATCAGGGAGCTAAAAGACAGAGGAAGAGAAGTCAGCAGTGTGCTTTCGGAATTAAAGGGGATCAGCCGGATATCATCCGTTCTTGACAGAGAATCACCGGAGCTTCTTGTGGAGATGGACAGGGAGAGGCTTTCTTTAATCGGTTTTGATGTTGAAAGTATTTCCTATGCTGTTGCCCTGGCGGTTCGAGGAGAGGTTGCCACCAGATTCAGAGAGCATGATGATGAAGTTGACATAAAACTGAGACTCGCTGCTGCTGACAGAAGCAGCTCGGAATCGATAAGCAATATTATAATAAAATCAGCAAACGGTGATGCAATTTCTCTTTCGGCCGTAGCTTCCATAAAAGAAGCAGCAGGAAGTGTAAAGATTACAAGAAGAGAACAGAGCAGAATAAATATTGTCAAAGCTGAACTCCTTCATGGATATACAGATGTGAAAAACAGCATAATTGCAAAGCTGTCTGAAACTCTGAGAAGCAGGGGCGTGGAGTACAAAATAGCTGACGGAAGCGCCGAAATCAGCAGCGCTATTAAATCTATCGGCTTTGCAATGATCCTTGCTCTCCTTTTTATTTATATGCTTCTTGCAGGACAGTTCCAGTCGTTGCGAAATCCCCTGATTATAATGCTCAGCATACCTGTAACTCTCCTTGGTATATCTGCCGCTCTCCTTATAAGCGGACAGACTTTAAATATCAATTCAGGGATAGGAATTATTATGCTCTGCGGAACTGTTGTTAACAACGGCATAGTTCTATTCAGTTTTATTGATAATGAAATGAAATCAGGATCTGATATTGAATCAGCAGTTATTGAAGCCGGTAAAAAGAGACTCCAGCCGATACTGATTACTTCTCTTACAACTGTCCTTGCTGTTGTGCCGATAGCTCTCGGGTTCGGAGAGGGCGCGGAGATTCAGAAACCTCTTGCAGTAACAATTATCGGAGGGCAGGCTCTCTCTACAGTTCTTACTCTGATAGTTATACCTGTAATCTATGCCGCATTAGAACAGAGGAAGCAGGGTTAATCGTGATAGGATATTTTATTAAAAACAGAATAAGCGCGTTTATGGTACTTATTGCCTTTGCAGTTACGGGGGGGATATCATTAATGAAGCTGCCCGTATCTCTCCTCCCGGCATCGGACTATCCCTCTCTGTCTGTACTCATAGAATATCCTGGTATAACACCGGCAAAGATTGAGACAGTAATAACCAGGCCTGTTGAGAGAATCCTTAAAACTATAGGCGGAATAACAGAGATAAGCTCTGAAAGTGAAGACGGGAGATCCCGTATAAATCTGACGTTTGCGGATGATATTGATATCAGGATCGCGGCGTTAAGCGTCAGGGAGAAGATTGAACTGATACGGGACAGTTTTCCGGAAGAGGTGCAGGAGCCTGTTGTTATGCGGTATGATCCTTCAGACAGGCCTGTGATCATTGCAGCTATTGAAATTGAGGGACTCGCGCTTGCTGAAGTCCGGGATTATGCGGAGAGAAGGATTAAGCCTGCGCTTAAGAGAATAGAAGGGGTTTCGGAGATAAATATAGCAGGCGGGGATATGAAGGAAATTCATGTTGAAGCGGACAGGAGTCTCCTTGAGGGGCGAGGGTTATCATTGGGTAATATCGCTTCAGGTATCAGTGCAGGAAATATTTCTCTTCCCTGCGGCGTTGTGGAATCATCCGGCGGAAATATGGTTTTGTATCTTCCCGGTAGATACAGGCATCCGGATGACATAAAGGATGTCTCAGTCAGTTCAGCGGATGGTAAAATAATTTATGTCAGAGATGTTGCTGTGGTTGGCTTTTCCCCGAGAGAGAAGGGGGATCTTTCACGTTATAACGGGAAGGAAATGGTAATAATCTATCTTCATAAAGGCAGCAGCGCCAATACTCTTAATGTATGCAAAGATGCCGGGAAAATACTGACTTCATTTGATAATATAAAAACTACCTGTATTTATAATCAGGGTGAATATGTGGAATCATCTGTATCCAATGCAGCTGTTTCAGGATTGTGGGGAATCGTGATTGTGGCCGTTGTTCTTTCTGTTTTTTATAGAAGGCGCGAAAATGTTTTACCAGTAGTACTTTCCATACCGGCGTCAATAATCATTGTTCCATTCTTTCTTCATGCCGGTGGCTCCGGTATCAATATAATGACTCTGAGCGGTTTTGCCCTTGGTGCAGGAGTAGTTGTTTCAAGCGGGATTATTATAATGGAAACGATTATTCCAATTGGGAACAGAGAGGATAATGTTGCCGGAGCGGTGAAATCAGTAAAAAATGCGGTTGTCTCATCTACGCTGACCAATATGGTCGTATTTCTTCCGCTTATTTTTTTGAATAGTAAAAGCGGTTCAATGTATTCAGACATGGCTTATACAGTGGTATGGGCCCTCATTGTTTCACTATTCGCGTCTCTTGTTCTTGTCCCTTCATTTTATATTTCTTTCAGCAGAATAATTAAAAAGAATACGACGAGCGCTGATTATGGTTTAGCAGCCAGTTACATAAGAAAATTTTACACCTTCATAGATTCTATGGAAATAAAAATGAATAATTGTTATAGTTCTATTCTTGATTATTCATTTAACCGTAGGGGAAAAATAGCGGCCTCAGCAGCTCTTATTTTTTTTATCTCAATGGCCTTGTTTACGTTTATAAAAAATGATAATATTGCTGATGGCGGCGGGGATGAGTTTTATATCTATCTTGAATTTCCTACCGGCTTTTCTCTGGATGCAACGGACAGAGGGGTTAGAGATGCAGAACAGGCATTGAACGGACTACCTGGCATAAAGAGTGTATCTGCAAAAACTGAAAAGTGGAGGGGTACTCTTACTGTAAAGCCTGAACATAAACCGGGAGCCTCAAATATGAGGGAATTCAGGCAAAGTATAAAAAACAGCTGTAATGATGTTTTAAAAAAACATGGAGGTTTCGCCTATATTTCTGAAGCCGATGAAATAGCCTCGCGTGAAATAACTGTTCATTTTACCGGTGATGACATAGATGTATTAAAAAAAATTTCCCGTGAAGCTGCATCCTTAATAGATAAAATAGAAGGAGTCAGTGAATGCCTGCTCCGTTTTAGAGACGGCAGGCCGGAATACATTCTTGCTGTTGATAAAGAAAAAGCCTCATCTGCCGGTGTAAGCCATGCTTCATTGTCAGAGGGTCTCAGGAACGGATTATTCGGTCCGGTTATCACCAAGGTTATAGATAATGACCGTGAAATAGATGTAAGGGTGAGACTGAAAAAAGAGGACCGTGATGATATAGACAGCATTATCGCAGGAAAAGTGATTTCTGAAAACGGAGCAATGATCAGTTATTCCAGCCTGATAAATGTTGCGGAATCCAGCGGGATAACAAGAATTCATAGACTGAATGGCAGGAGATCATGTTCCGTTACAGCAGTATTGGGTTCTCTCTCTTCTCAGGAGGGTGAATACAGGATACGGAAAGCCCTTCAATCTGTCAGGTTTCCTGATGAATATAGTTATGAATTTGACAGGCGGCTTAAAGAATATAATGAAGAGAGAAGAGAATTGATAGTTTCAATAGTTCTCTCTGTTATCCTTATATACATGATACTGGCAGCACAGTTTGAATCTCTTACGCTCCCCATATTTATTATGATATCAATACCTTTCGCAGCCTGCGGTATAGCCCCTTTTCTTTTAATTACCGGAACACCTCTTTCTCCTCCTGTTTATCTGGGGATTATTGTTTTATCCGGCATAGCTGTGAATAACGGGATAATTTTACTTGATGCAATCAATGCCGGACTCTCGGGAATCAGCAGCATGGAGGAGATAACGGGTTTTATTAAGGAGAGCTCTATCAATAAATTCAGGCCGGTTTTCATTACAACAATTACGGTGGTTTTATCTATGCTGCCCATGCTGATTGATGGCGGGGAAGGGAGTTCGTTATGGAGGCCCTTCGCTCTCACTTTAGTTACAGGCCTTACTGTTTCATCTATACTGACTCTGGTTATATTCCCTGTTATGTGTGTTAGTTTTTACAAAAATAAAAAATAAAATTTCATGTAGAGGAAGAGTTAATGAAAAAAAATAAATTAAAGTTTTTTATTCATCTGCTCGTTATACCGTTGTTTCTTTCATGCGACCTTAATTTTGAAACGCTGAAAATTATTTCGTTTTCTCCTGCAAATAATGAAAGAGGTGTCGCTCCCGGGGCGTTCGTTGAAATAGTATTCAGCTCTCCAGTTGACAGAACGGATGTTGAAGAGAGTTTTGCTTTAAAAAACAGTGAAGGGAATATTGAAGGTTCATTTGATTGGGTAAATCCGGCATCAGTGAGATATACACCTTCACATCCCATGATAAAAAACGGCAGGTATACCATGGCTCTGCCAAGAAGTATAAGAGATCACCATGGTAATATTATGGCTTTTGATTTTATTTCTGAATTCTATGTGGGAACTGATTTTACCGCACCTGTCATCGTTTCGTCAAATCCTCCATCAGGTGCTGGAGCAGTTTCAGGGATTCAGGTTAAACAGCAGATATCAGTCAGTTTTTCTAAGACTATGAACAGAGAGAGTGTCGAGAGAGGGTTTAGTATTACACCGGATATCTCAGGTTATTTTATATGGTCTGAAGATATACCGGGGCTGCCGGACAGCAGGCTTGTATTTAATCCGACAGGTGAAATGGCATACGGGAAACTATATTCTTTTAAAGTTTCAGGAGCAGTTGAAGACTCTGCGGGTAATCCTCTTGGAGATGAATACAGGGTTAACTTTATCACGGGAGATGATCGGACTCCGCCTCAACTTATAAGTATCTCTGAGTATAGATATCCGGATTATCCGTGGAGTACCTCAGTTATTAACCATGTGTCCAGAAGGGCTTATCCATGCCTGATGTTCTCTGAACCGATGGATCGGCAGAGTGTCGAAAAAGCTTTCACAATTATTCCTTCAGTACAGGGGATTTTTGAATGGAGCAGTGATACCACCGTTATATTCAGGCCTTTAAAGCTTTTTGACCCGATAACAAGATATCAGGTTGCTATTGATACTTCATCTGCGGACCTTTGCGGCCACAAGCTTACATCGCGCTACTCGGTCGAAATAATTACAGATGCACCTGATTCATTATATGTCAGATGTGTAAATGTAAGGGGATCAAACTATGACGGTGATTATGTGTCACTTCCTGATACCTGGCCTCGAATTATAGATATGGGAACAGGCTCTCCGGTTAACCGGCGTTATTTTATAATGATAGATTTTATAAGTGATGAAATTGATATGACACCTGCTCAGATGGAAAAGTATTCAATTTTCGATAATATCATGATCGAAACTTTTAAGACTACCAGCGGAGGAGAATTTCCCTCATCTGCGTATATAGGGGGGATTGAATGGCGTAGCGGGAGTACCGCATTAATCGAAATTGCCGGGATGACAAATAAAAGTTCAGGCGGGATTCCTGCTCTCTACAGGCTGACAATATCGGGTGGTGAGAACGGGATTATGGATATGGAAAAAAATTTTATGAAAGATGATTTTGTCATGGAATTCAGGGAGGCGATGCCATGAAGAAAATTAAACTATGTGTTGCATCAATGCTTTTATTGTTAACCGGTTGTTTTGCTGATGAAATATTTGAAAGACCCGTTGTGGTCAGTATATCACCTTCATCCGGGAGCGATACAGGTACACCGGAATCCGGTGTTGTTGTTGAATTCAGCAAGAGAATGGACACGGTAAAAACCAATGAAGAATTTTCTTTATCATCAGATTCAGGAAGGGTCGATGGCTGTTTCGGGTGGGACAGCTCCGGCAGAATTATGACTTTTACCCCGAAATCATCTCTGCCGATGGCTGAGAAATTTACTGTAAGGGTAACACAAAATGCTGAGGATTCCGATGGGAACGATCTCGCGGCTGAATTTCTTTCTGTTTTTTTTACCGGAGGTGACCTCGGCCAGCCTGCCGTTGTTTCATACTCCCCCGTGGCGAATTCTGTAGGGAACCCGGAGAATTCTGTGATTACAATTACTTTTTCTGAGCCGGTAGATATGAACAGTGTGTATTCAGGAATAACTTTGTCTCCGTCTGTACAGGGTTATTTTGAACCGGCTGCTGAACCCGCCACTGTGATTTTCACACCGCTTTACGGTTTAAGCTACGGTGTCACATATAAGGTCATTATAAACGAAAGTGTAATGGATATTGCAGGCAACAGGCTTCTCTCTTCATCTGAGTTTAATTTTACAGTGGGAGATGATTTCATCAGGCCTCACCTTGCAGTATATCAGGATCTTGCGTCTCCATTGTACCTGGATGAAAGCAGAATAGTATCCGGTGCTGAAAAAGACAGAAACATCATTGTTGATTTCAGTGAACTGATTAAGGCAGATAATATTTCATCAGCAGTCACAATCTCCCCTTCTGCACAATTCTATATAAATACTATGGAAATCGAATCAGGCGGAGTGCCTGTTACGAGGGGGATTATTTATTTCATAGAACCCCTTTCATCTGAAGAGACATATACTCTGAAAATCGATTCAATTGTGAGAGATATTCAAAATAATCCTCTTGATCATGACTACAGGTTTGTGTTCGTAACAGACGGGGCAGGGTCAATTATGCCTGCTGTTACAGGTATGGGCGACATCCATTCAGACAATAGTATTGATTTCTGGCAGCCGGCAGGGGAGATAAAAGTACTGGACGCGCAGAATGGTTCAGGTCTTTATGATCATATTGGTGTGGAATTCTCCGCGTCAATGAAGCCTTCTTCCATAGTAATCAATGTGGAAATGGTTGCAGGTAATGGAGGCTCTCCAACTATAGTAAATAGAGACTGGCCCGCGTCAGGAAATAATAATTTTTCAGTATTCAGTTTCGGGCTTAATAACATCAGTTCCGGTTGCACTTATAAAATTGTGATTAAGGGCGGAAAAAAAGGGGTGAGGGATTCCTTCGGGAATTACTTAAAACAGGATTTCATCCAACTCGTAAGATTTTAAAAACAGGAGCATCAGATGTCTGTAATAGCAGCATTAATCATTTTTCTCATTTCACTTTCGATAATAATAGTATTAACAGCAATATACAGAATCAACTCAGCAGCAGTGATGATTGGCGTAACATTCCTTTTCGGGTTTATGAGCGGCATGCCTCTTAACGATGTACTCACAGCCATAAGGAGCGGTTTCGGTTCAACAGCAGGATATATCGGCCTTGTGATAATTGAAGGGATCATGATGGGTGTAATCCTTGAAAAGACAGGCGCGCTGGCTGCAATTGCCGCTGCTGTGGTAAAAAAGACCGGCAAAAGAAAAACGATTCTTACGGTAAATCTCGCAGGGTATGTTCTATCTGTGCCTGT
This sequence comes from Spirochaetia bacterium UBA5550, assembly GCA_002425885.1. Lineage (GTDB taxonomy): Bacteria > Spirochaetota > UBA4802 > UBA4802 > UBA5550 > UBA5550. The sequence goes on from DINC01000185.1 coordinate 27,609, forward strand.
GTCATCCGACTCGGGATTTATTCTTCTTCATCCTCTTGCCGAGGCCCTTGCCTCATCAACAGGGAGATCCCTTGCTGCAGTGTCAACAGCCCTTGCAGCAGGCCTTTATGTTTCCCATTCGCTTATACCTCCGACTCCCGGGCCGCTGAGCGCCATAGGGATATTGAACGCGGGCGCTCTCTCTGTATTTCTCCTGGGAATACTTGTATCAATACCGGGAATTGCTGCGGGATATTTCTGGATCACAAAATTTGTGGAGAAGATAAATTTTACCCCGGTATTTGATGACTCGCGGGGGAAAACTGTCCGCCCCTATCTTGAAGTACCATCTCTCCTTGAAGCGGTAATTCCGCTGCTTGTCCCTGTTGTATTGATGGTACTCCGTGCCATTGCAGTAATACCCGCAAGGCCCTTCGGAAACGGTGCGTTTTACAGGTTCGCAGTATTCGCCGGCGACCCGGTCTTTGCTCTCTTTGCCGGTATATTATGCTCCCTGATACTTGTTAAGAGGGGGTTTTTCCGTGAAGCAACAGGGGGGTGGATTGCAGAGGGGGTAAGGAGAGCTGCGCCGGTACTTGTTGTTTCAGCAGCTGGCGGGGCATTCGGTGCAGTGGTAAAAACATCGGCACTGACTAATTCAATTGTTACATCTATGTGTGCATGGCATATCGGGATACTCCTCCCTTTCCTTGTTGCTGCCGTTCTTAAAACCGCAACAGGATCATCAACAATATCAATTATAACTGCCGCGTCCGTTGTTTCTCCATTAATGGGAACCCTGGGTATTAACCCGGCTCTCGCGGTGCTTGCAGTTGGTGCTGGCTCGATGATGGTGTCGCACATTAATGATCCGTTTTTCTGGATTGTATCAAAATTCAGCGGGATGGATGAGGCAACAGCACTTAAGGTATTTACCCCTGCAACAGCCATAACCGGAGCCGTATCTTTTCTGCTGATTGCTCTGCTCTCTATTTTTATAAAATGAAGAATGTTAAAAAAAGTTCACCCTTTTTTTTATTTTTAACCACTATTAAGTAATGCCGCATTAAACCATAATACTATTATATACAATCCCGGCATTGTAAGGCAGGGATTGTCACTGCAAAATTAAGGGAAACCACTACAGGGTATTTTTAAAAAAGAGTTTGTGTTTGCCTTAAGCAGTTTTAATGTGGCTTCAGAATACTTCGGGTTGAATAAAATGAGAACAGAACTAATCTCTCTTGCGGCTTTTCTTTTCCTTGTTTTGGAGGGCGCCTTTGCATCCTCTGATTCAGAAGAGATCTTTCATGCTTCAGCAAAAGGGGATATCAAAGCTATAGAGATACTCCTTGAAAAGGGGGAGAATATTAACCGGAAGGGGAGCGGGGGGATGACACCCCTTGTAATTGCAGTAATAAGCAAAAGAGTGGAAGCTGTCAGTTACCTGGTCAAAAGGGGAGCTGATATAAACCTCAAGGATCATATGGGGATGACCCCCCTGATGCAGGCGGCAGACGACGGTGATCTCCGGATTGTTGAGATACTTGTATCAGCTGGCGCGGACATTAATGCTGCCAATGTCTCAGGTCTCACAGCACTTATGTTCGCAGCGGAAAACGGCAAAATGGATGTTGTCAGATACCTCGTGAGCAAGGGCGCTGACAGGAATATGAAATGTGCTTCGGGATACACTGCTGCTGATTTTTCAAAAGAGAAGAACCATAAGGATGTGTATAACTATCTGATAATGGTAAACTGAAAACCGGCTCCCCTGCTTAATTGTTCATCGTATATAACGTTTCATTTTCCGGTTATCTTTTCAATTTGACAAAATTCTTTATACTGCTTTATTTCTTAATAGCAATAGAAAACCCGAAACTGGTGTTCTTTATTTTTCAGTATAAGATTTAGTTTGTCATGCCGGTTTCTCGCAGAGAATACCGGCATCTCATAGTATAAGTTCAGGAATTTAATGTATGAGATTCCGGCTCTACACTTTCGCTACGGCCGGAATGACGGCGGTCTAAACATTTCGTGAAATGGCTATTATAACTATTGAATTACCGGATTATCAAAATTTAATTTACACGAGGTAATCTCATGCCAAGAAACGCATTCAATGCAAAAAATACAAACCCCGTGGGGCCGTATTCTCATGTAGCGGAATCAGGGGGGCTCTTTTTCTTTTCAGGGCAGATCGGCCTTGACGGCGCCACTGGTAAGCTTGTGCCTGGCGGAATAGCAGTTGAAACAGAGCAGTGTTTTAAAAACATTTCAGCAGTTCTGGAGACTGCGGGGCTCTCTGAAAGTGATGTTATCAAGGTAACTGTATTTCTTACTGACATGGGAAATTTTCCGGCGATGAACAGCATTTATGAAAAATACTTTTCAAAGCCCTATCCTGCACGGAGCACCATTGGCGTGGCCTCTCTCCCCCTTGGGGCCCTGGTTGAGATAGAACTTACAGCCCGCAGATAAACTTCTTGCTTTTTTTCAGGCGGCATGACATAATAAGTTATGCCGGTTTTATTTGATAAAATAGGGAATTATTTTTTTGCAGAAACGGAGTTCCGGAGAAGGGGTACCTGTTCCCGGAACTATCTCATGGCGGCGATTGAAACTATATGATCGACAGTCTCTTTTTATGGCTCCTTATATATCTTCAGATATCGGTATTTATTCATATACTCTTCATCGTCTCATACATTTCTGATAAGAGTAAATTCAGTTTCAGGGGATTCCTTCTTACCACATTTACAAATTTCGCCATAGGTATGGGCATACTCATTGTAATGATGAAAGATCCCGATGTTATCCGCAGGTTCAGCCTGGGGCCGGTGCTTTTTATTGAATCCGGTGTGGTCTTCTCTCTCCTTATATTTTTAAAAGTAATTATCACTGTGAGGATATTCAAGCGTATGAAAAATCCTGAGAACTGGGATATAAGCTTTTTCGGGAAGAGGGTATACAAACAGGATGTGGTAAAAAAAGGGGAGCTGGCTACCTATTTCCTTACTCTCCCTTTTACTTTAATGAGCGGCGCTTACTTCCTGGTTAATCTATTCAACAGCTGATGCTGCCTCTTTTTTAACCCCGAAATTTTTAATAAGCATTACGTGGTTCCCTTTGCGGCTGTAGATAATTTCGTCAAAGGCATTCTTTGTCATGATTATCCCCCTGCCGTGAGAGAGAAATGATTCATTGGGATTTTCGGATGTTCCGTTAAGGTATGTCTCAAAATTGAAACCTGCCCCTTCATCAGCTACAATATACATCACCTTGTCTTTTGAAACAGAATATTCGATGGTAACCTTTTTGTTTATGTTCTGCGGTTCAAACTGCCGCTGGCGTATAAGTTCAAAATAGCGGTCTTCAATAAGGGCCTGGGTCTTCTCCTCGAATGAAATGTCAAGGTTGCCATGTTCAATTGCGTTAATGATTATCTCTCTGAGCGCGATCTGTATCATCTTGATCTCCCAGGGCTCAAGGTATTTTACAAGGTTCCTGGTTACCCTGTGGGTGATTTCATCTGCGGTTATAAGGTAGTTCCCGATTGAATACTTCTGTTTTTCGTATTCAAAGTATTTCATAAGGGAGTCATCACCCATGTTATAAGCTTTTCCGAGGATTTCGTTTTTACCCTGAATATTAACATACTCAAGCTGTACATTCATCTCTTTAGGTTCTGTAATTATTGATGATATAAACTGCGCCCTGAACTGTACCGGTTTTTTGGTTTTAACAAATTCATCCAGCTTCTCCAGCACAAGCAGTTTGGTGATTTGCGGTTCTATGTCGGTGTCATAGAGCAGCTCGTGGAAGGGGAGACCTCCGATTTTTTTCGGGTCAAGTTTCAGCTCATTTGCTATGGCATAGTTTGCTGTTATGAAGTTAAGGTCTTCATCGAGTGAAAAAATTATATCGCTTGATCCTTCAACAAGGACTTTGTATTTCTCTTCTGAAAGGGAGAGCAGCCTGTGGGCCTCTTCTATCTCATGTTTGGACCTGTTCAGATTATCAACAACCTTCTGCTGTGTTGAGATAACCTCCTGCTGCGCCTCATCCTTCTCCTTCTTCATTATATTTATTCTATCAGCAAGGGCTATCGAGAGGAGAACCATCTCGAATCCTGAGCCAATCTGGAGCCCGTGCTCAGTGAGAAAATTATGCGGTATGAGCCCCATTACCCTGAGAGTGGATAATATAACTCCGATAAAAAAAGTCATCCATGCTATAAGGTAGAACCTTGCGGCACGGTTACCCCGGATAATACTAAGGTAGGCAGCAGGGAGCGCGGTTAGTATCATTGCAAGGGGGAGAATCTGCCCCGCGATTATAGTTATTGAATATGGAACAAAAAATGATGCTGCTGCAAGGAGCCCCCCCGCAATCATCAGTCCTGTCATTATTCTGCTGAATACCGGTGTGTATTTTGGCATATCAAGAAATCTGAGTGAAAAGAGCGCCGCAAGAAAACAGCTCATCCCTATGAGGAACGGGTTTGCGTGCTTTCCCCACCAGATATGATCCGGCCAGAGGTACTGGAATGCAAGGCCGTTCATCGACATCTGGAACATCCCGAAAAAAGAGATATATAGAATATAGCTTAAATAGTTTCTGTCTCTTGTGAAGATAAGCAGGAAGAGGTTGTAGAACAGCATGGCAATAATAATGCCATAATATATCCCGAAAAGGAAATTCTCAATCTGCATCTTGTTGTTAAAAGTAGTGATCTCCCAGAATGCAACAGGGAAGATCATGCCGTCATCAGTTTCAACACGCATGTAGAAAGTTCTTTCGCTGCCCGGGGGGAAATTTACTGGGAAAACAAAATTCCGGTGTTTTATTGTTCTGTTAATAAAAGAAAAATCACGGCCCGTGGTGTCCTGCTGAAGAAGGTCGAGCTCCCCCCTTGAATTTTTCCCGAATGTGTAAAGCTCAAGTCTGTCAAGGAGCGGAAAGCCGATTTCAATGTAACGCGTAATGTCTGACTGGGTGCTGTTTTCTGCCGAGAACCTTACCCAGTAGACAGATTTTGTAAAACCGAAATTCGGTATGTCGGAGGTGACAGGTTTGAACTGGGGGGAATAATTTTCAGATATTACAGAGTACAGGGTAAGCTTGCCGTCCGGGTCCTCCAGGATCTCACATGATCTACCCAGTGTAAATGATTTGATCGATTTATCGATCTGTCCAGGCTGAAGAGCGTAGCCTGTTTTTACTGTGGCTGCAAAGAACAGTATAAATGCTATGGAAACCAGCAGGGATTTCCCCGGATAATTTTTAACAGAATGTATATTTTTCATTTTTTATTCCGGTTAACGATTGAATTATAGCAGTTAACGATTTAATTAGTCCTCAATGTCATCTCCGCGCAGGCGGAGATCCATTATTTTAAAATATTGAATGCTATTAACAATGGATTCCCGTCTTCACGGGAATGACATTCTGTATCGGATAACATAAAACAGGCTTAATTCATTCGTAAAATGCTGCAATACCTTATGTCCGCATAAAATATATTCTTTTTCAAAAGAATTGTAAAGAAAATTTTACCCTATTTCACGGTATCGATAATAGAGAGTGCCAGTTTTGTACCTGACACAAGATCTTTTATAAGAATAAACTCTTCGGTGCTGTGAATTTTCTGCATGCCGCAGGCAAGGTTTATGGCCTTTAATTTTGATTCATTTATAATGTTGGTATCGCTCCCGCCCCCCATTGATACAAACTGAGGCTTCAGGCCGATTTTTTTCATTGCTTCTGCTGTGAGCAGGGATATCTGCTCCTCAGGTGAAATGCTGAAGCCTGCGTATTCAAGAGTCCTGTCTATTGAAGCCTTTGCTTTATGTTTAGCGCAGATTTTTTTTACTGTATCACGCACCTGTTTTTCAACATTAAGCATCTTTTTATTATTGATAGACCTGACTTCAAGTTCGCATTGCGCCTCTTCAGCAACAATGTTGGTTGCCCTTCCGCCGGAGATAATACCTACGTTGAGAGTTGTCTCTTCGTCAATCCTTCCGTTCGGGAGTTCAGTTATAATCTCTGAAAGCACCCTGATTGCGCTTATCCCCTTTTCAGGCGCCATCCCTCCGTGTGAGGCCTTCCCTTTTATCTTTATGGCCATGTTGGAGTGGAATGGCGCTTTTACAACTATTCTCCCTATTGCTCCGCTGCTGTCGAAAACAAATCCGTATTTCGATTTAAGGAGTGAAAGGTCAAACCCCTTTATCCCCTTAAGCCCCTGCTCCTCAGCGCAGGTGAGCAGAACTTCAACCGGTCCGTGCGGGATTTTTTTCTCTTTCAGGTACTCAAAGGCTTCAATGAAAATTGCTATGGCAGCCTTATCATCTCCCCCTAAAACTGTTTTTCCGTCCGATGATATTTTTGTATCAGTTACAACGGTTTTTACGTTGTCGCATGGAATTACAGTGTCCATATGCCCTGATAAAAGTATGGTGCTCCGCTTTTCTGTGCCATTGAGCTTAACCAGCAGGTTGAAAGACTCGCCGCACCTGTGCGTTGAACCCTCCCCGCCGAGCCTGTTGAATCTTTTAATTATATAATTCATCACATCTTTCTCTTTCCAGGAGGGGGATGAAATCTCCGCAAGTTCTGTGAATGTTTTTATAACTCTTTCTCTGTTAATTTCGTACATCGTGTTATCCTTTTTATATTCTATTGTATCTGGCTTAGCCTGAATTGTCTTATCTTTTCCGAGTAGTTCTGTATAAGCCTGTCCCTCTCCCTGACAGATTCCCCTTCGGCATATACATGAATAAGGGGCTGCGACGCGTCCGGCATAAGAAGAATCCATGAGCTGCTGTTAATAATCTTAACACCGTCAATGAGTTCAACGCTTTTGCCGTCAGATTCAGAGGAGAGCATCCCCATGATAGAAGCTTTCTCCTCCAGGGCGCACTGGATCGTGGTACTGGCAAGGTTTACCTTCGGGAGCTGCTCCTTCACTTCACAGAGCTCCTTCTTTTCCAGTGTCAGGTATTCAAGAATTCTTAAGAATGTGATCATGGGGTCTGTTCTCTGTTCAAGGTAGGGGTACCTGCATTTACCGCCATAGAAGAGGTCTATGCTGTCCTCCGGGTTGCGGAGCTTTGTGGTTACCCATCTGATGTTGCCCCCATTATTTTCAATAAGTCTGCTTACAGCGTTTGATATATTAACAGGGAGACATATAGTCTCTATCTCTTTATGTTTGAGGTAGAGCATGCTCAGGATTGAGCTTATGTCGTCAGCAGTGAGGACATTACCTGTTTCATCGATAATTGTGATATTGGTGCCGTGAGGCCCGATGATTACACCGATCTCCCGGTTCATCTTCGACATGTTGACCACGTTATAAATAGATTTTATTGTGCCGGTCATTATATCATATTCGGAGAGTGTCTCCTTCATCTGCCCGCGTAGAACAGTTGTTTCAATGTTCATCGATTCAAGGAGTTCAGGGAAGATATAGGAGGCTGTGCCGTTAAGGCAGTCAAGTATTACCTTCCACCCTCCGGAGCTTATCTTCTCTCTGTCCACATAGTTGAATACATTTGTTACGTATGAGCCTATCTGGTGAGAGGGGTAAATAAGCTCCCCTGTTTCAAATACGTCTTTTCTCGGGTAATCTCCTCTGAAGAAGATCTTCTCTATCCTTTTTTCTTCACTCAAAGGGATCTGAAAACCGTTTCTGTTGAAAAACTGTATGGCTATATTCTGAAGTCCCGTAAGGTGGGTCACCTGAATATATATCCCCATATCCCCGTTGAAAAATTTTGTGCAGTACCTGTTCAGCGGAACAGACTCAAGTTCCATGTCATAGACGTCAATACCCATTGAGAGGAGGCCGGCAGTGAAGGCGTGGCTTATGAGAGCTGCCGCTTTGGTAACGTCACGGCTCAGTACAACCTTGGCGTGTTTACCCAGATGCGCGCCGATTGCCGATCCTAACTTTGATGCGAACTCCGGCGTAATCTTTACGTTGAAAGTTCCTGAAATCCCGTCAGACCCGAAGAGTGACTTCTTCTCTGTCTCCCCCCATATGAGGTCAGCGGAGATACGTGTCCACTGTTCAATGGATTTGTCGGGCCATACCCTGATCCCTGCCTGAATCACAGCGCCGGAACCTATTGTGCAGTCATCTGCAACAACAGCGTCCTCGTAAATCGAAACGCCTTCGCCAAGGACGCACCTTTTCCCCACAACAGCGCCCCTGAGCTCGCACTTCCGCCCTATTACGGTATTGTGAAATATAACGCTTTTCTTAACAGAGGCATTCTCTTCGATGAGGCAGTTGTCCCCGATGACAGAATACTCGGAAACCTCGGCCCCCTTTTTAATACGCGCAAAATTTCCTATGATAATGGGGCCTTTAATCTTCGCGTCGGGGTCTATCTCGACATCACGGCCCACCCATATATCATGGGCAATTTTTTTTCCGGGAATATCGATCTTTACTTTACCGTCGAGAATATCCTTGTGGACATTGCTGTACATGGCCAGGTTCCCCACGTCGCACCAGTAGTCCTCTGTGATGAATCCGTACATCGGGATCTTTTTTTTCCGGAGGAGAGGGAAGAGGTCAACTGAGAAATCAAATTTTTCATCTTCCGGTATATATCTTGTTATGTGGGATGGCTCAATTATATACATTCCGGTATTTACCGTGTCTGTAAATACTTCGCTCCACGATGGTTTTTCCAGGAATTTTTCAATACGGCCGTCGCTGTCTGTTATTACGATTCCGTAATCAGTAGGTTTTTTTGTTCTTTTAAGAATAATGGTTAGGGCAGATTTCTTCTCCCTGTGGTATGCCAGCATATTTGTGATGTCAAAATCAATTATCCCGTCACCGCTCAGTATGATTGATGTTTCAGTTGTGTCGCCCAGCGCTTTCTTTACGCCTCCGGCAGTACCCAGCGGTTTCTCCTCAACTGAATAGGATATCCTTACACCGAGTTCTGAGCCGTCCCCGAAGTAGTTCTGGAAATTTTCAGGGAGAGCGTATATGCTGAGAACGATATCAGTGATGCCGTGATTTCTTAAAAGTCTGATGGAGTGTTCAATGGCCGGCCTGTTAATAACAGGAACCATCGGTTTAGCTCTGATGCATGTCAGCGGACGGAGCCTTGTGCCCTCTCCCCCTGCCATTATTATTGCCCTTGTCATAAACTCCCCCCTGTCAGGTCATAGAAAATCACCGTTTATATATTATGCGCCCTTCAATGAGTTTCTCAGGTACAGCCCCTATGGTTCTGCTGTCATAGCTTGAGTCGAAGTTGTCGCCAAGAAGGAAGTATTCATCTTTGCCTAATTTAACCGGAGGCATATTGTCCCTGAATGTGAATTTCATCGGGTATATACTGTTCCCCTCTTTGAGTGTGTTCCATTTGAAATTTGCTGCGGTGTCATTTATAAAAACAACCCTGTTTCTTATTTCAACAGTTTCAAATTCGGAGGCGATAATCCTTGAAAGAACAAGCCTCCCTTCATCAGCAGGACTTTCTACAGCAACAATATCCCCTTTCCCCACAGAAGCGAATCTGCTTACAAGTATCCGGTCACCTGTTTTGAGGTTGGGGGTCATAGATTCAGTTTCAACTTTCATTATAAAAAAGAACAGCCTTGAGATAATAAGGCCAAGCAGCAGCCCGGCGGACAGCATTACAATTTTGTACATCAGAGGATGGTCAACGTTATTTTTTCTGCTCAATTATATCACCGGTGTGTATTATTTTATATTTAGCCTGAAACGGTATACATTATTTATCAATATTTTTTTTATTTTAAGATAAATCAGAGCATTTTATGGCACCTGAAGGTATGGTNNATATGTCGCATCATTAGTTTTTTTCTTAATAATTTTATGCAACTTTTGCTATTCAGTATTTTCCTTGACAAAGGATTGTGTTATATTTAAATTTAAATGAAGGATTGCAGATTTTTCATAAGACATTCTTATTAATTTTTAAATATTTGGTTTTTTTGTACCGACAATAAAAACAGTCAGGTATAATAATAGAATTATATTGGCATATTGTTTAATTAATCAATATTGATTAAAGGAGTTTACGATGAACAGGAAGTTGAAAGCGGCTGCATTGTCGATTCTGATCGGAACCCTTGTCCTTTTTATCGGCAATGGTGCTTCCAGTTTGCTGGCCCAGGATGCCGGGACCGGAACGAATCAGGCGACAGGAGATAATACTAAAGCCAAACCGGAGGGTCTGGTTACTGACTGGCTTAATGATTTCGAAGAGAGTGAAGACTGGAGAGCTGATGCTACATGTCCGCTCGGCGAAACTAAAATTAGAAAATATCCGGGTAAACCGAGACCTACAAAGGACGGTCAGCCTGTTAATGAGAATAATGAAGTGGGGAAAGAATTCGCTGATAAAACAGAGCCTGATGAAAACGGGATATCCCATGAGAACAAATATGTTCTTGGTGTAAAGAGCCATTTCACAGACAGGGGCTTTGACAGGGTTGAAGTTTTCCCTCCTAATGAATACATTATAAGAGGCAAAGCGAAAGAGGTTAAGGTCTGGGTTCTCGGAAGAAAATTCAGGCATACTCTTTATGTTAAACTGAGAGATTACAGGGGTCAGATTCATAAACTGAAGATAGGCAGGCTTGATTTCTGGGGATGGAGAGAGATGTCCGTGATTATTCCGGGATGGCTCCCTCAATCATCAAATTATGCTGTCATGGATAAGAACCTTCACTTCGTCTCATTTTTTGTTGAATGTGATAAATTTGAAGCTCCCGGTCCATTCTATTTTTACCTTGACCAGTTCAGGGTTGTCACAGACCTGTCAGAGTTTACTGGTGATGAAAATATTAAGGATAACTGGTAACAGTTGAGGATAATGGAGGCCGGAAAATGAATAGTATAAGAAATANNTTTATAGTAACGCTCTGCCTGACAGCGGCTTTTATAGTCGCTTTCGGGAGCAAAGGGTATTCCAGAATCGAAACCAATGTCCCTGCTGACCTCTCAGGAGAGGAGACAAGGGCTATAGTTATCGAGGATTTTGAAAACAGTAAGATAGCAGGCAGTGTTGAAGAAGACGGCTGGTATATTACATCAAATCCGAAAGTTTATACAAAAGCAAAAGACGAGGAGACTCTTAAGAAGAAGAATCCCGTAATGGCGCTTGATCTCAAGCCTGTAGATGGCGGGCCAAATGATATGAAAGTTGAAGATGCCTTCTCAATTACAGGACTTGGAAAAGAGAAGAAAAAAATCATGGGCCTTAAATTCAGGTTCAGATACCCTGGCTCAAATGTTGTAACTATTGAAGCTCCCAAGGAAGTTGACTGGAAAGAGCGCACACCTGTTATGACTTATGATCAGGCTCTAAGAACTGATGTTCAGGAGAGAGGGCTTCAGATACCGGGAAGGGCAAAAGCCATATCTCTCTGGGTACATGGAAGAGGCTTTCCATATACTCTTGAACTCTGGGTGAAGGATTTCAGGGGGGATGTTCATATCCTTGAGAGACAGTCTATAAACTTTGTGGGATGGAGACCTATGATTTTTGATGTCCCGCAGAATATTCCCCAGTCCAGTGATTCATATCCTGTAACAAGGACTGCGAAGCTTGTAAGAATGGTTATCAGAGAGGTTACTTCAGTAGGCGGGGAGCACTCAAGAACCAGCGCAAGAAATGCTTCTGACATATATGTGTTCTTTGACCAGATTAAAGTACTCACAGATACCTATGAAGTATACTTTGATGGTCAGGATATGCATAAGGCATTTGAAGGCGGAAACAGCTCTAATCAGAAAACACAGTAAACAAGGCTTTTCAGCTTTTAAATAACCCGGTTTTAAAGCCGGGCAACAGCGAAAATACCCATCGCAAAGCACAGGATGGGTATTTTCTATTTTTCAATACTCAAAAATCAGGTTAACGGGATAAGAATATGTCAAAGAATAAAATAATGGAAAAGCTTTCGTCTCTTTTTAAGGAGGAATCGTGGGGAAGAATGGAACCGAAGGATATCGGGATATCCAGGTTCAAGATCCTTGACGATATTCTGAATTCCATAATCGCAGAGAATGTAACAGATGACGCTCTTGCTCTCTGCAAAGAGCATCTTGAAGAGCAGCCGGGCTCAATAACAGCAGCTTATATCTCCGGCCTCATGGGATATCAGCTCGAAAAGATTGATGAAAAGAAGCATCTGCGCAAACTGATCGAAAAATTCACTGAAAACCATAAGTGGGCAGTGGTTGAGCTTCTTTCTGAAAAGATTCTTGAGTACGGTGAGAGCAGTTTTGCTCTGAGATCTCTTGCAACAAGCCTTGAACGTCTCGGAAGGAGTAAAGAAGCTATCCCTGTATGGGACAATCTTCTTAAAATTGACAGGTTTGACGCTCAGGTGGCAAAGAAACTCGCCCTTGCAATAGTAAACCAGGATCAGGAGAAGAGTATCCAGTACATGAAGCTTTCAATTGAGGGCTTTATCAAGGCCAAGGATTTTGATGAGATTACCCCCCTCTGGCAGAAGCTTGTTGTTGTGTCATGGAAGGAGATCCAGTTCTTTGAAAGGATTGAACGTATGCTGGTTGACGCCAAGCAGCAGGACCTTGCTGCGGATCTGCTCAAGATACTGCTGCATAAATACAGGGATAATGATAATCCTGACAGGGCAATTGAATTTCTGAAAAAGATTTTATATTACAGGCCTGATGACCTCCACTCAAGGAGGGAGCTTGTGAAGCTATATGAGGCGAGATACAGCGGCCATTCCCAGTTTGCCCAGTTCCTTAAGCTTTCAAAGCTGAATAATTTCAAGGCCCCTGTGAAATTTGCAATCCAGGATTTTGAGAAGAACATAGTCTTTGATAAAGGGAATTATGTTTTTCATAATTCATGGGGACTCGGTAAAATTGAAGAGATAGATGGTGAAACTATCAAGGTCGATTTCAAGGAGAAGCCGGGGCACAGTATGTCTATACAGATGGCTCTTCAGTCCCTGAAGCCTGTTGCAAAAGACCATATTTATGTGATGAAATATGAGGACCCTGAAACCCTTAAAGAGATGTTCAGCAAAGATTTTATGCAGTTTTTTGAAATTCTTATCAAGTCTTACGGCGGAGAGATAGACAACAGTACTATTAAAGATGAACTGGTCCCCTTCTTCCTTGAGGAGAAAAACTGGACCAAGTGGTGGAGTAAAGCCAGGACTCAGATTAAAAAAGATCCGCTTTTCGGAGTTTCTGATAAAAAGAAAAACCTGGTATACATGAGGGATAAACCGGTGACCTTTGCCGATGAGCTTCTTGGTAAATTCACTGCCAGCTCATCCTTTACCGAAAAGCTTGATATTGCAATTGAGTTTATAAACAATATAGACATGAAAGAGGGGGAGAGCGTTGCCCCTTACCTTGTGGATTTTTTCTCTGAGCAGATTAAGGGTGATTCCAATACAAGACAGATACTCTGTTATTTTATTCTTTCTGACCTTTCAAAGTATTCTGAATCTTCAAAGGTGAAGCTTGATCAGAGCAGGGAGAAGGTTGTCGAATTTATCAAGAGCAGCAGTGAATTACCGATACTCTCAATGAAAATCGGATCTTATGATTACAAGAAACATTTCGTGAACCTCATAGTGCAGAACAGGGAGGACTGGCCTTCAGTGCTTTTTGAGCTCCTCTTTGAAACACCGGTGAGGATTCATAAGTATATAATAAATATTCTCCTCCGTTCGCATGAATATAAAACAATTAACCTGTTTATTGACAGGGTAATCCCCGGAGCGAAACAGTATCCCGACATCTTTATATGGGTGGCCCGTAATATTTTTACAGGGGCGTGGAAATATGACTGGCTCGATTACCCGGAGGATAACCTTGTTCTGACCTATTTCAGGCTTATGAATGAGCTGAAAAAGATCGAGGTAGAGGGGAATAGACTTAAGAACACGATGTTCGAGATTCTCTTCGATGATAACGCTGAAGTGCTGAAAAAGATAGTGAACAGGCTTGATAGAACTATCGTTGAGAAGATATTCGATATTTTTGAAAATCTCCCGTATATTGAAGATTCACAGCTCGAAAAATTCGAGGAGATAGTAAAAAGCCGTTTTGAGAATATTCAGGAACATCATGCCCATGTTGAAGATGAATGGAAGATCGATGTTGAGAAGCTTATTGTCACAAAAGAGGGGTATGAAAGAAAGAAGGCAGAGTTTGATCACATGGTAAACGTGGAGATGGTGAGCCTCTCCAGGGAACTCTCCGCTGTTTCTGAAGCTTCCGGTGATATAAGGGAGAATGTTGATTATAACGCGCTTATGGAGAAGCAGGGTGTACTTAAACTTGCCATATCAAGGCTTGATGATGAGATGAAAAGGGCCGATGTCCTTGATGTTTCAAAGATAGGCACAGAAAGCGTAAGTATAGGCACCAGGGTGAATCTTGAAGATGTTGAAACAGGTAAAGCCTGGAACTACACAGTGCTGGGCCCCTGGGATGCTGATTTTGAGAAAGGGATTCTTTCATATAGATCCCCCATAGCAAAGGCCATGATGGGGAAAAAGACAGGAGAGAACGTCAGCCTGAAGATTGATGACGAGGACAGAAACTTCAGGATAGTAAGCATCGAAAAGTATATATAATTCAGCAGGGGATTGCAATCCCCTGTCAATGGGCTGCAGCCCATTGACAGGGTTTCCGTTTTTTTTTAAATGGGGTGCAGGGGTGATAACCCCTGTAAAGCCCCCCGCAGGGGCTCTCTGCGATCATCAATAGCAACAGATATTATAAAAACTATGTTTTTATAATATCCCCCTAAAATTGTTTGACAAATACCGGTATAAATTTGTATTAAATCATATCTTGGCCGCGATGGCGGAATTGGTAGACGCGCTAGGTTCAGGGTCTAGTAGGCGTACGCCTGTGAGGGTTCGAGTCCCTCTCGCGGCAGATATTTTTTCTTCACAACAGCCATCTAATTATAGTTAATCATTTTATCTGTTATGCCGATTATATCTTCAGAGATAACTCTATTGATGGAGATTCCCCATGCAGCCCCATGACAAAAAAACAGAAGAGCTTCTTGCTAATATAAAAATCAGGATTGAAGAGATCACTGCCGGTGAGAGCGGTATGCTTGTTTACCTGAAAGAGGTGGTTTTCCCTGAAGGGAACGGCAGAGGCGCGTCGCAGAGTATGATAACAGTAAGCTGTCTTTTTCTCAGTGAAGAGGGGAGTATCTGCGCGGATCTTTTCAGGACAGGTACAGCGGGATTCATGGAGTGCGTCTACGGCAGTATGATCAGCGGTATAAGCAAAAGAGGGATTGAGGAGATAAATTCAGCTCTCATGGACGGGAGATGGTATATATCTGAAACACCGGGCAGCAGGGACGAAAAAGAGAAAAAGAAACCCCCCAGAAAAAAAAGTCTGCATGTCCCGTTTAAGCTCTCAATACTTATGAGGGGCGCGTAATATCGCCAACCGGATTAATAATGGATAAAGACAGATTTGACCACAAGATGATAGATATAGAGCAGAAATCATTTGAACTCGGAATGCTGATGTCGGTATTCGCTTTTGAGATACTGGAGACTTTTGAAAACGGCATCGCTGAAGTATCGGCATATATCAGTTTTATAAATGAGGAGGGGACGGCTGTTCAGCTGGAAACAGAAAATATATCTCTGAACAGGGATACAGGTATAATTTCAGTGGAGTGTTTTGACAGGGAGGAGGGTTTATTATGGGACGATCTTGATCTCTCCGCCAAAAATTTAATAATCAATGAACTGCACTTCAGGTATAAGGCTGACAGACTATTCAACGGCCTGTCGGATGAAGGCGAAGTCCACTAAAAATCGAGCATTTTTTCCACGTTTTCCACAAACTGCTCAAACTCATTTTTCGCAGGAATTTTATATGTAATATCAATTATTTTTCCGTCGCGGCCTATAAGCATGATCACTGTTTTCCCGTCTGTGTCGGCAATTCTCCATTTCCTCTGAAGAGACCGGTTGCTGTCTATCAGGAAAACTATGCTTTTATAAAGGGCTTCTCTCCTTTGAAAATAAAAATTCACCAGCAGAGACGGAACATACCATGCCGGTGCTGTGTTTGAAATGTAGATCAGCTTTATCTTATTATGAAACTCCGGATTTTCCAGGGATTTCAGGTAGAGTTCTTTTGTGCTCCCTGCATTTCTGAAATCTTCATAAACAATGACAACAGGGTGTTCCCCGATGTAGGGGAGCCAGGCGCTGTTGCCGTGAGCATCANNTCAGTCAGCTGTATTGTATATACTTCTTTCAGACTGTTATCCGCTGAAGCTGCTGATATACAGAACAGAAGAAGGATTAGCGTGATTATAATTACTGTTTTTTTACATGTTGACATTTATCTGATCCGGTGTTTCTGATGAAAGTCTGCATCCTGAATTCATGGAGTTATAGTATGAAATATTTGCCGGTAATTATCAATGTTTTTTTTGCAGCAGGCATTATTCTCGCACAGGGCTGTGGCAAAAAGATTGAAGCGGGTTCCCCTGAAGAGGTGCTGTTTCTCCTGAAAGAGAAAGGGGGGACTTCTGAAGTGATGAATCTCTATACAGATGGAACTGTGAGTTCACTAAAAAGATATATGAGACTGACAAAGATGAGTGAGGAGTCTGCCACTGATGTGCTGGGCTTTATACCTGCTGATGCTGCCTATGACATTACAGAAAAAAAGATTGAGGGTGATAACGCAGTTTTAAAATTAAGGTTTACAAAGCATCACACGGAAAATCTTGCAGGGTATACTATGGAGATAAATATGGTAAAAGATGGAAAAGCCTGGAAGATCAACCGGGAGCCTGATTTTGATAAACTGGTAAAAGCCTATGAAAGCGGCGGTGCAGAGAGGTATCTGAAAAATATCAGATAATTGAGATACCGAGGTTAAGGATTATATCATCGCGCAGAGCCAGCGCCTCTTCATTATCAGGAAACTGTTCAATAAAACTGCCGCATGTTATCAGAGCCATAAAGAGCATCCCTGTCTCCATATAAAGATTTATCAGGTTAAAAAAAGTCTCCTCTATTTCGGGATCAAATTCGATAGATTTACTGTAATAATAGATTGCGTTGTCGTAGTCGTACTCCTCCCACATCACACCAGCCATATTGGCATAAATGATCGGGTCATCGGGATTTTTTATAATGGCATATTCAAGTACCTTTTTTGCCTCTTTAAGAAGTCCCATTTCACATAGTGCAATTCCCAGTCCGTTAAGGATGTCCGGGTCTGCTCTGTCTATCTCGGCTCCTGCCTTAAATATGTTGAAGGCTTTCGCGTATTCACATTTATCAAGGTATTCATAACCCCGGTCTATCAGTTCAACAGGGTTTTCACGCAGAATCATCAGTTCATCAGAATCGTGCAGGTTCTCAAGGAGGAACATCTCTTTAAGGTTGTATCTTTTCTTTTCAGTCATCAGCCTAATCTCTTTTTTCAGAGTTAATCAACGGTAGTTCACTGTCAAGTATATGTCACCAAATTTTTTTCAGGTTTTTTATCTTTTTTATGCCACCTCTGTCACTGTGTGACATCCCCCCCATTTTTGGGAGAATAAGAGGGGGCGGAAATTTTCATTGACATTCCTTAAAAACTGACTTAAATAAATTATAGGTAATGATTGTGTTAAGTGAAGCGAAAATAAACTCTATCAGAGATATCATAATCGAAAAATTTGATCCTGCTGCTATTTATCTTTTCGGGAGTTATGCAAAAGGTGAGGCCCGGGAGCAGAGCGATCTTGATCTTCTGATAATAAACCGGAGTTCGATCCCTGATGACAGAGTGGGAATTGAAATAAGTAAAACGCTGTTCCCGAGAGATTATTCATTAGATTTATTTGTTCTCAATACAGATGAGATGAAAAAAAGGCTGGAAAGGGACTCGAAGTTCTGGAATAATATTCTTAAACACAGCAAAAAGATATATGAAAGAAAATGAGATAAACGATTGGCTTGAAGTGGCTTCTCACGATATTGATACAGCTCGACTTCTTCTTCGTGAAAAAGGTCATGCCGATATAATCGTTTATCATCTTCATCAGGCTGTTGAGAAACTATTAAAAGCTGTTTTAACAGGGTGTGAGCTTTCATTTGAAAAGATACACAGACTTGATAAATTGCTTAATATTGCTATAACAA
>DINC01000190.1 GCA_002425885.1 Spirochaetia bacterium UBA5550
GTTTTATGAGATTCCGGCACTCCGTTATCACTACGGCCAGAATGACAGGGACCTAATTATTTTGCGAAATTCTATTGTTGCTGAACAGATTATAAAATAGTAATTAAAGTATGGAGTATACTGATGCCTGACATATCACCTGTAATAACATTTCTTTTTCGGTCAGTATTAATTACACTCCCCGGGCTCTTTACACCGGGGCCTGTTACTGCTATTACAGTTGAGAGGGGAACAGTTTCGCCCCATGCAGGTGCTTTTGTTACCATGGGGCACGGAGCTGTTGAGCTCCCTTTTGTAATTCTTCTTTTTATGGGGCTCGGGCGATTTACAGGTTACAGCTCTGTAAGAGTTATACTCGCTTTAGCTGGCGGGGTTTTTCTCTTATACATGGCATGGAAGACAGTCCGTAGCCGAAACGCTCTCCCGGTAAGATCAGCCGGAGCATTCAGTTCCTCATTTTCAGCCGGGATGTTTATGACAATAGCCAATCCCTTTCTCCTTTTCTGGTGGGGAACGGTGGGAAGCACGTTGATTCTCCGCGCAATTGAACTGGGGACTGCTGCCAGTGTTCTTTTTTATGTCTGTCATATATCTGCTAATTTTTTTTGGTTTTATTTTTTGTCCTTTCTGAGTTTTAAAGGGTACACGATTATGGGAAGAGGGTACAGGTTTACTGTTTCAATTATATGCGGAGGAATTCTTTCAGGATTCGGAGTATATTTTATTATTACAGCGTTTAAAATTTAAAACAATATAACATAACACATTGCTCTTTTTCTATCAGTTAACGATTTATTTAGTCTCTGTCATTTCAAACGTATGTGAGACGACCTAAGTAGAGCTGGAAGCTAATCTTAAAAATGTTCGTAAAAACAGATTTCTCAGTCACTGCCGCTTCTTCGAAATGACAAACAGATGTTCTCATTCAATCGTAAACCACTATAGTTGTTCCGGAGAATGAAATGAAAAAAAAGCTTATCTTTTCTATCTTTGTAAATATTTTTTTATTAACTACCACATGCACCTTGCAGGCACAGAGTCAAACGGTCCCTGCCTATGTGACAGATGAAATAGTAATCAGTGCTGACGGATACGGTAAACCTCTTACATCAACCACCGGCGGAATCGGAATTCTTACATCTGAAGATATAATGAAAACCGGTCCTGTGAGCATAAGTGATGCACTTCAGGGTGTAACAGGAGTTTATAAAAGTTCAGACTCCGGCTGGGGTTCTGAAATCAGCATTCGCGGAACAGGACGTGACAAGGTTGTCATGCTTATCGACGGGAGCAGGATGAATACATCTACAGATATTGGGGCGCAGTTCGGAACTCTTAATCCGGCATCTGTTATGAGAGTCGAAGTTCTGAAAGGGCCCATCTCCTCTCTCTACGGCTCAGGTTCAGTTGGAGGAGTTGTTAATATTTATACACGCACAGGGGAATTCCCTGAAGAGGCAGGTTTTAAAAGCGGGCTTAATATTTCATATGAAGATAATCAATCCGGAAAGAATGTCTATGGATTTACATCGTACAATAACAGGAGCTTTTATCTCTTCGGAAGCGGTAGTTATAGAGAACATGATAATTACAGTGATGGTGACGGACATGAAGTGGATAACAGCGGATTCAACGATGCCGAGGGGGTTGTTAATATGGGATTTAAACCTGCACCTGGCCATACTGTTGAATTACGCAGCCAGTATTATGAAGGGCGGGATATCGGTATTCCCGGAGCGCGGGATTCAGTACCGCTCACAGCTTCGAAAGCAGAATATGAAAAGATAAGGCGAGCCCTCGGTTCAATTGATTATAAACTTACCCCAGGCAGCTCTTTATGGGTCGATTCGAAACTTCATCTTTACTGGATGTATCTGAATCGTGAAGTATGTATTGAAAACTATCCGGCAAAAATTCAGCCTGGTTCTGACAACAGCACCACCGGCTTGCAGTGGATTAATACTCTGCTCCTGGGGAATAACAGGCTTGTTGCAGGTGCAGATTCATGGATAAGAACTATAGAAACATGGAGAAAAAAAACTAATACCTTAAACGGGACTTCCATTGAAGAAACACCGGTTCCTGATGCATATTATCTTTCATCGGGAATTTATTTTGAAGATGAAATGAAGCTCGGAGATCTGACTCTGAACCTTGGCGGGAGATTTGACTCCATTCGTGTCTCCAATGAGAAGAGTGATAATTACGAAAAAGAGAATGTTAATGATTACTCCTGGAACGGGCACGCAGGTGCAAATTATATGTTCACTAAAGAGTTCTCCACTGCAATTCTTGCTGCAAGCGGCTACAGGGCTGCTTCTCTTGAAGAGCGGTATAAATATATAGCTCTCGGCGGGGGAGTCGAAAAATGGGGCGACCCTGAACTTAAGCCGGAGCGTTCATGGTTTTTCGAGTATTCACTGCATTATAAAAACAGATTTCTTAAAGCTAATTCGTCAGCATATCTGAATAAGCTTAAGGATCTTATAGCTGAAGAGCAGATATCAT
Source organism: Spirochaetia bacterium UBA5550 (assembly GCA_002425885.1). Lineage (GTDB taxonomy): Bacteria > Spirochaetota > UBA4802 > UBA4802 > UBA5550 > UBA5550. The sequence continues at coordinate 2,509 of DINC01000190.1, forward strand.
CTTCAGAGTACAGACTGAAGAATATTGACAAAGCCCGTATCTGGGGTGTCGAGTACGATATTGCTGTTAAATTTTTAGAAAAATGTGAAATTTATAATAATCTCTCATATGTAAGAGTGGAGGATTCAAAAAACGATGAAGACCTCCCTTCAATAGCACCTTTGAGAGTTGTAACCGGAATAAAGATCAATTTTCCTTATGGAATTTCATGCTTTACTGATGGGACCTGGACTTCTGCACAGAAAAGAGTTCCGGATAATATGAGCGGGTCGGAAAGCTGGTTCAGGATTGATGCAGGAGCAGATGTAAAATTTAATGTCGCTGGTTCTGAAAACAGGTTATATATTACCTGCGTTAATCTCCTTGATGAGGAATACTACGATTATCTTTCTGTGTCACAGAGCGGTTATCTGTTTAATGAACCCGGAAGAACAGTAAAATGCGGGTATTCTGTTATTTTCTGAAAAATATTAAAAAGAGATGCTTCCGGAATTTATTTTATCTGAATTCATCAAATTCCGGAATGTCGTAATTATACATTGCCTCCCTTAATGGCTGTGTTCATGCTTCTCGTTTTCATGAGCGGGATGAACATGTTCATGCGTCCCATGGTCCCCTTCGTGTGTATGGGTGTGTATTTTATCACTCATCTCATGTGAGTGGGGGTGCTTATGTTCATGTTCGTGCTCATGTTCGTGTTCATGCTCGTGTGTATGTTTGTGATCGTGCAGATGTTTATGTTCGTGGTCCCCTTTCATTTTTTTCCCTCCCGTAATTCAAGTTATTCAGATTAAATTTATTCATTTATGTTAATGTGTAACACGGATTCAAGCAAGTTACATTTGAAAAATATTTTAATGATACTGAAGAAATAATAAAGCATAAATTTAGATATTAAACAGAAATCACTAAAGCATTAGACTGTTCAAGGATAAATGAAAATGATAAAGTGCATTAAACCTGA
>DINC01000314.1:0-170 GCA_002425885.1 Spirochaetia bacterium UBA5550
TGAAAATTAAACTGTAGTTAGATTTTTATAGTGTATATTAAATTGCAAGCGTTATTTGGAAAGCCATGCAAGAACATCCTCTGAAGTTATAAACTGTTACAGTCCTCTGAAATGTGATGCATTAAAAGTTCAGATCAAAATTTAGGGTTGTCTAAAAAGAATGTATTCTG
>DINC01000314.1:254-3268 GCA_002425885.1 Spirochaetia bacterium UBA5550
AATGACTTTTTAGTCAGCCCCATGCCCGCCAGGGCAGAGGGGGCGTTAAATCTTCTCCACCCTGCATGGGATATACCTGTGGAATGGAGTACCCGCAAATCTGTCCCTGTGAGTATTTTTTGCAAGCCTGTTGGCGTTGGCGCCGTAAGCTTTGCCCTGATATTCAAGGCCGAATCCGTGCGGAATCATAACATACTTACGGCATGTCTGATCTGTTACTTCAAGCTCGATTTTTACATATCCGGCTTCAGTTGACACTCTGACCATATCTCCATCTTTCAGCCCGAGTTTTTCAGCGTCTGCGGGATTCATTATACAGGTGCATGCCCGTTTACCCTCATTCCAGGCCGGGTTCCTCATGTTTGTATTGGCGTTATATGGTATGTGACGTCCTGATGAAAGTATAAGTGGAAATTTTGCATCCAGTTCAAGTTCTTTCCTTTCCCTTTCAGTTTCAATTTCAGAGAGCCACTCTTTCATTTCAGGTATATATATATTAACCTTTTTATCTTCGGTGCTGAGTTCAGAGAAGTTGTCATCCGGATCTGATTTACCGATCCATAAACCTTCAGGGTGCTCAATTATTGCATTGAATAACTCTTCACCAAGAAGCGGTCCCTTGCTGAAGCCGGCACGTACAGCCGCTTTTTTGAAACTCCCCGGCGCAGTCATGAGCATTGCCCAGAGATTCGCCAGGTTTCCTGAACCCATCTCTTTGCCAAGAGTTTTTGCAACTATTAAAGGCATATATTTAAGAGCCGCAGGATTAGCCTTGCCGAAATTCATAAGCTCCATTCCGAATTTAAGTCTGTTTTCTTTTGCTGCTGCGTAAAGTGTTTCAGGTATCTCCGGGATGAATCCCATTTTATCTGCAATACGCATATGAATTTCACCAAGCTCGATCTGTTCACCTTCAGGTTCAACAACAGGCCGCCTCATCTGAAAATATATGTCGGGCCAGGTCCATGGGAAGAATGTTCCGTCCCATGATTCATAACCTGTTTTAGCGGGAAGAACGTAATGCGCAAGTTGTGCTGTCTCTGTCATCGCAATTTCAGAAACCACCAGAAGTTCCAGATTTGAAAAAGCCTCCTCATAAGCTGTGGTATCAGCAAAAGATCGAAGCGGGTTGCTCTGGCAGCATATAACAGCTCTGAGTCTGTCTGGCCTGCTGCTCATTATCTCCTCCGGCATTACATTGGGAGGAAAAAGTCCGCACAGGGCAGGGTACCCGGTTTCAACAGTGCGCCAGGTCTTCTCGTCCCGCTCATCATTGTGCCCTGTTATAGGCATGAGCATCCCGGGAATAACATTCCCTCCGGGTACGCAGAAGTTGCCTGTTATCGTGAAAAGAATTATTTCGAGGTAAGATGTCAGTGTGCTGTGCCTGTTCATGTAAACACCGAGATCCGGGTGATATGCAGCTTTTCTTATTTTCAGCTGCCGGCATATCTCTTTGACCTGCTCATAATCGAGTTCGCAGAATTCAATGGCCGCTTTGGCGTCAAATCCGGTAAACCAGTTCTTTATAGCCTCATATCCTGAGACATGGTTCCTGATATACTCATCATCCACCCATCCTTCATTTATAACTATTGCAATCATTGCTTTTGTGAGCAGAGCATCTGTCCCCGGTTTAATTGCAAGATGTATGTCCGCAAGTTCCGCTGTTTCAGATTTCCGTGGATCAATAATCACAAGCAGCTTATCCGGATTTTTAGCGAATTCACGGAGAAAGAGCGGGGCGCGGGGTATCTGATGGCTCACCATTCCGTTCCATCCGATACCTATAAACATGTCGCAATTATGCTCATCCGGTATGGTGAACTTGTACTGCTTGCCCGTAGCTCTTCCATGTGCCCAGAACTGACCTGTAAGCTCCTGCGCTAGGGCATTGTAGTAATATTTTGATCCTAAGGCTTTCATCAGAGTGACACCTGATGCTGCTTCGAAGTGACACCCCTGTCCCCCTCCGCCCATGTAAGCGTAAGACCGTGGCCCGTTCTTTTCGATTATATCTTTCAGTTTCGCTGAGATCTCATCAATTGCCTGTTCCCATGAGATCCTTTCAAATCCTTTTTCTGTACGTTTAAGAGGATATTTCAATCTGTCCTCGTGGTGCTGGTGATACATGATATTCAATCCCTTGCGGCAGACATAGCCAAGGCTTCGTGGATTGTCCCTGTCGCCTCTGACTTTTATAATACGGTTATTATCAACTTCCACTTCAAGGCCGCAATTCTGTGCGCAGAGTACGCAGCCTGTTTTTTTCCATTCACCCATAAATTCCTCCTATCAAAGTCCTTTTATTTTTTTCTATTTTTACCCGAAAAGTGGGCTTCAAGTTCTTTAAGCCAGTTCAGTCTTGTCTCCTGGTTCATAATGCAGTATTTCAAAACGAGGAGATTCAGCTGGTCCATCTTCCGTTCTGACATATCTTTATATGCTTTATTAAAATCTTCAAGAGTTGATTCAGCCTCTTTAATCCGGCCTTTTATTTTTTCAGAAGCTGTGGCCTTCTCCAGTAATTTAAAATACATCGATTTGTTGAGGAATTCATCTTTTCGTATAATCTCGTATCGGAATGCTCTCTCCTCTCCTTCACTGCCTGTTAGCCACGATAAAAATTCCTCCCGGCCTTTATCTGTTATATGGTAGTTATGTCTGTTAGGGCCTGCTTCCCTGTATTCAATCTCTTTGCGGATAAGTTCTTCATCTGCCATTTTTTTGAGCAGAGGGTAGAGCTGCCCGTCATTTATCCCGAACTCTTCAAGAACTTTTGTCAAAAAGTCAGAACGGAGCGAGTAACCGTGTGCAGGCCCTCTCATCAATGCTCCAAGAATCATGTGTTTTGTAGCCATATATTCTCTCTTATATACCTTACTATTAAGGTATATAAGAGTTTATGAGTTTTATGTCAAGATTAATTTTAAAATAACTGCATGTTCACAATCTGAATAATTTCAACTTCAGATAATATCTCTCTTTTTCGTAATGATTTATGTAAAAAATGT
>DINC01000314.1:3296-14803 GCA_002425885.1 Spirochaetia bacterium UBA5550
TGACATTGAGGACTAATTAAATTGTTAACTGTTATAGTAGAGAACGGGGGCATTGAAATTGTCAGTAGTAAAAAAAAAGAGGAGCTGTAGCCAGCCCCCCCTGTTTTATTTTATGACATTTACTTTTATAAATTCCCGCCGTACGGTTTATCAAAGCTTTTATCCAGGGCATTATTTTTTTTCATCAGGCCGTCCCATAGGAAATTGTTTACCATGGGGATTACCTGTTTAAGGTTTTCCGGAGTCAGATTTTCCGGGTGAGCGAGTTTGCCAAGTGTAACTGTATCAAGTTCACCTGTCTCACCATAAATCTTTCCCAGTTCATAAAATTTTCTGAACACTTTTTCAACAAGCACAGGAGGCTGCACTGTGAGACCTTCGCACCCTCCCTTGCATATAGATCCGTTGTAAAGGCATCCAAGTCTTCGTGCGAGCTTTTCGCAGTAGCGCTCCACGAATCTTGTGTGGTGTGTTTCCGGAAAACCGCATTGTGTCATAAACATCAGTTTAAGTGAAGGGTTCTTCCCTTTCAGCGGTTCGAGCGATTCAATCAGCTCCTTCACCGAGCCTGGCATTGCATCAACATAAAGCGGGAAAGCAATGATGAGCCTCTCTGCGCCAAGGAACATCTCCTTTTCTGTAACAAAGTCCGGTCTGTCTTTGATGGAGTGAAGTATTTCGAAGCTGTTCCCCTCTGTTTCCAGAAATCCCTTTGTAAAAGATTCAAGCAGTTTCCCGGTATTACTTGACACTCCCCTTGGGGAGCCGTTAATTATTGATAATCGCATGAGCTGCCTCCTCTGCCGGTGAATTTGTAAGTCTCAGAAATTTTAATGAGCTTTGAAGATTTATCGCAGCCCTGAGGAAAATATTATTAATTATTTCAATATCCTCTTCGTCGGTATCTCCCGACTTTTCCAGAAGCAGAGCAAGTTGAGGATATTTTTTATATCTTTTCATGTGATGTACTTCGCCGCCTACATCTTCAAGATACGGATGTATGAGAGGAATAATCCTGTCCAGGGCATTTTTAACAAGTGCGGCAGGATAGCCCATAATTACAGGTGAGGCAAGCACTACAATGTCCGCAGTGAGAAATTCTCTGCAGAGCGTGTCTCCGTCATCCTTAAAAACACAGAGCCCCGGAGTCTTAACCCAGCAGTTGAAACACCCCCTGCATGGTGAATAGTCCATATCGCGGAGAACCAGCTCTCCGGCTTCGTGCCCTGCCGCTTCAACAGAATTCATTACTGAGCGTATGTAGCTGTTCATATCTGAGCCCGCACTGCTTCCGTTCATAAAAAGAATTTTCATAGTTGTCTCCGGATTTACTGCTTATCAAATAACACTTGTTACTTGATAAGCAGCTTATAGATAACAGATGTTATTTGTCAACCATAAATAAGAATTATTTGATTGCCAATAACTGTATCTGTCATTAATTCTGTTATACAGCAATAAGAGAGGGACAAAATGAAAACAAGAAAACTCGGCAGCAGTGATTTATATGTAACAGAACTTATACTGGGCACCTGGGCAATCGGCGGAACCATGTGGAGTGATTATGATGAGGCAGGCGCTATTGAGGCGATTAAAGCTTCAATTGACAGCGGTATAAATTGTATTGACACAGCTCCTGCTTACGGCGGCGGTCATGCGGAGGAGCTTATCGGTGATATTATCGCTGGTATGAGGGACAAGCTTATCATTGCAACAAAGTGCGGCCTTAATATCGAGGGGCGATACGAAAAGATACTCACCCCTGAATTTATCATGCATGATCTTGAGATGTCTCTTAAAAGACTGAAGACAGATTATGTTGACCTTTACCAGATACACTGGCCTGTAAATGATGTACCGATTGCGGTTTCGATGGAAGCATTGATGAAGGCGAAGGAGCAGGGGAAGGTAAGGTATATCGGCGTATGCAATTTTTCCGGTAAAGAGCTTGATGACGCAATCAGCAGCGGAGAGGTGGTCTCTCTACAGCCGAACTATTCTCTTCTTGAACGCGAGATCGAAAAGGACCAGATGAAAGTTTGTGAAAAGAGCGGTGTAAGTATAATATCTTACGGGTCACTTGCCGCAGGTATGCTTACAGGTAAATATAAAGAACATCCTGTTTTTAAAAAGGGTGATGCAAGAAATTTTTTCTACAGATTTTTTAAGAAGGAGTACTGGCCTGCGGTGAGGGATGTTGTTGATGAGGTGGAGCTTGTTGCTGATAAGTACGGCGCTAAACCGGGGCATGTTGCAATCGCGTGGATACTCTCCCATCCGTCAGTGGCGGGTGCTATTTTCGGTGCCCGGGATGCTGATCAGGTGAAGGATAACCTCGGAGGAGCTGCTCTCACTCTTTCAAAAGATGATATTGATTCGCTGAATAAAGTTTCGGAACATATTTACGGGTAGAGATTTCAGTTACGGATACTACCTGATGTCGCTCCCTGCGGGGCTCTGGAATAACCGCAGCCCGAATTCAGGAGCGACAGTTATAAGATGTTCAAATATATGAGCAACGGTGTTTTCGTACTCAACCACATCGATAATATTTGTGAATACATAAATCTGCAAAGGTATTCCGTTTGCGGTAGGTTCAAGGAGTTTTGCCATCAGTTTCTGTTCACAGTTAATGCCTGCGTGATTCTTCAGGTACAGTTCCACGTATTTTCTGAAGAGTCCGATGTTTGTAATTCCGTTTGAGTTGATCCTTAAGCTTCTCCCCTGTCTGATTGAACGTGTGACCTCTTTCAGCTCGTCTGTTCCTTTCATCAGTTCCAGGTTTGATATATTCTTCACTATTTTCAAATCGGGAAGATTGATGCTTGATATGTCAATATTCAGTACACGCTTGATTCTCCTCCCCCCTGACTCCTTAACGCCGTGCCAGTTTTTAAAAGTCTCGGAGATGAGGGAGTAGGCGGGCACCATGCTGAGCGTGTTGTCCCAGTTTTTAACCTTAACGGTGCTTAAAGATATATCGATGACCTCACCGTTGATGCCATGTTTCTCGATCTCGATGGAGTCACCGATAACAACAAGATGATTGGCGTTTATCTGAATACTTGCAATGAGCCCCTGTATCCAGTCCCTGAAAATCAGCATCACCAGTGCAGTCATTGCTCCGAAGCCGCTTATTATACCCCAGGGGGATCTGTTGATGAATGAAGCAGTGATAATTATAATACCGATAATTGTGATGAAAATTTTTATCAGCTGAAGATAGCCTTTTATCGGATTTTTTCTGGATACTTCAAAATGCTGATAGTAGTGATCAACCGCATCGATAAATCCGCTTGCAGCATAAATCCCCAGCGCAACAAGGATTGAAAAAAATATTCTGTTGAAAACATTGAGAAATCCGGGAGCGTCTGAAAATATTATTCCGGATGCAAAATAAAAAAGAATGAAAGGGAACATCATTGTAAAACGTTTAACGGCATCTTTTTTTAAGAGGGACCTGTTAAAGGGAAACAGGTCCCCCTCTGCTGATTTTTCAGTTATTTTTATGATTATGCGGCCAGCGAGCTTTCCTGCCAGGTAGCATATAACAAATAATACAGCGAGCCTTAATGTCAGATCACTCATGCGCATAATCTGCTGGTGCCAGTTGATACTGTTTACCCAGGTATTTATGATCTCCTGCATTACCTCTACCCTCGCCGGTTTATGATTAAGTTTGTGAAGATTAAATGTAATAAGCTGATGATGTCAAGCTCATTCTCCCGATACAGTTTTAAGGAGCCGGGCCGCAGCCTCCTCCGGGCCTTTCATCTCATATCCGGCTATACCGAGCCTTGTTCTCATCTGCCCCACATAAAGGTCACCTTCGAAGAATGCGCTGAAATATTTCATCGCAAGGGGATCGTGCAGCTCTCTGTACTGCGGAGGCCCGAAGATGTTGGCGAAGTATGAGTGTACAATACCGGTTGAGGTTGTTGTGCCCTTGCTCATTACAGTCCCCTCCCTGAATAGATTGAATGCATACTCCACGGAACTGAACCTTTCAAGTACAGGGTGTTCTTCATCCACCTGCTCATAGTTATTGGCGTAGAGTATCATGTCTATCTTATGACCTTTTATCACGGTTTCATAAGGGGCAACGGGGAGTATTATTCTTGCATTCACCTGTGTAGGCGACATCATTATAGACCTGTCGATCTGTCCGAAAGCGTAACCCGGCTTAAGGTCATCTATGCGGAGAAAAGCACCGATCTCTGTGCCGTATGCGATAACATCTCCGTTGTCACGGAGTTCCAGTGAGCCCATATCATCAGCTATGATGATCATGTCGCGAAGATGTTTCCTCCCCATATTCCTGAAGGCTTCCAGTGTTTCAGACTTGCCCGCACCTGTATCGCCCATCAGCAGGATGGTGGACTCGCGCCCGCTTTTAAGCATAATCTTCACAAGCGCACCGTGAAATGGGAGGCGGCCTCTCTTGATCATGATGGCATTGTGCAGGGTGAGTACCATTTTTTTCANNTTTCAGAAACCCGAAGTATCCGAAAATATCCCTGTTGGGACACGCGGCGACCATGACTCCATTCTCTTCATCATCGTAAAAAACTGCCGGTATTTCGTCAAACCTGTCCAGAGCATTCCCCGGAACTCCGAAAAGATACACTGCATCAGGCTTGCGCTCGAGGTCCTCATCATCCGCCAGTTCAAAGAGATTGCACAGTGAAAAGGCAAGGTCAAAAAAAGTCTCGTGAGTGTATATATTAATCAGCAGCTCGCCCACTTTGGCGGGGTAGCATATCCACTCGGCGCTGTTTATATTTACCAGGTCAAGCGGGTTCTCCTTTATTTTTATGAAAGTGCCGCTCCGCTTGTTGCTCTTCGGCTCAAGTATAACCGGCGGATTAAGCAGTATCTGTCTGATGATCAGCACGTCATTAAGTTTGCTGAAACGGGCAGAGGGGTAGGGGATGTTCTTCGGTATTCCGATGGCTCCGATTGCCGCTCCTGCTGTGAGCTGCCTGTAAATCCTGGGATGAGTCCCTGTTATATTCTCCTGTATGTCGCGGTACCCCCCCATGATCAGGTCGGCAAGCTTTTCAACAGTCTGGTTGAATGTCCGGTAAGGCCTCCGGTCAAGAGTGTCCCCCTCTGAATCGCATATCACATAACGCTCGAATGATCTCCAGTAGTTGTAAAGCTGTTCCACAAATTCATTCAGCAGAAGCGGGTTGCGGAAAAACTGTCCCGATTCAGGAACAATCTTAGGTATGTAGCTCCCATCCATTTTTGCAAGATTTTTCAGTGTTATGTGGAGAATATCTCTCATTTCACCTGTAACTTCGTTTTCAAAAATATCCAGAAGCCTGGATTTCTGTTCAGAAAGTTCATCTATGAATCTGTTCAGTATCCGCGTGAAGAGATCGCTTTGCAGCATCTCGTCCTGTGTCTCGCAGAGTCTCCCCTTTGTGTATATTACGATTTTATTATCAATCTCCCTGTATGTTACTGCTGCCATAATATCACTCCTGTGATTAAAATTATTTAATTTATGAGAAGAAACAAAAAAAGCCGCCACTCATGCGTACCTGTATCATTGAATAAAACAGGAAACATAAATGCCGGCTTACCTGCAGCTCCCCTTCGGGGCTCTGTAAAGTCTTCCTATGTAAAATTTATCAAAAGTAAATGCTCTTTCGCTGATTGATGGTCAATTACTTTTTTTTATCCTCAAAATTTTTTTCTAAAATAAAGAGAATTATTCTCTCACCTGTTGATGTGCTTATATCCGTGTGGAGGCTTCTGACCTTGAGTCCTGTGACATCGTAAATAATAGCTTCCAGGAGCGGTCTGGCGTTCTCCAGAAGTTTTGTGCGTAGCGCTTTTACCAGCAGAAAACCTTCATCATTGCGTGAAAGCTGCTCCTCACCTTTTGTAAGTATCCCCTTTAAGCGCACAAGAATCATGTCGTCAATAATATATGCCCGTGCGTCGGAGGGGCCTCTCCCCATGTATTCTTTCTCAAAGCGGATCACAGCCTCGCATATCTCCGCTTCGACCATACCTTTGCTTTTTTCTTTTATCATTATATCAGAACCATCCGCCTGCCACCATAATGTTCACTGAAACATTTCTGAAATCGTTATCATCCAGATCAAGTTTATTTATCCCTGCTGAATGCCTGTATGAAACTCCGATACCTATTCTGATATATTCAGTAATGTTTGCGTAAACATAAAACTCTGGCATTATTACAAAAAAAGTGTCCGCATGATCAGATTCATCTTCGTTGTCTTCATCATCAGATCGTATATATTCAAAGGATCCTCCCGCTACTGTAAGTGCAGGTGCAAATGTGAAGAGCCTGTCCGGATGGAAGAAATATTCGATCATGGGCCCGCCGAATCCCATGCTTATCCTTTTCTCCTCCCCTTCATAGATTTTACCTGTAAGGCCTTCCCTGTTGGTGGGATAAACAAGTCCATAGCCTGAAATTCCAAGCAGTATAGAGTGGTTGATGATCCACCCGCCCCTCGCTCCGACAAAATCAGCCCATTGCCCGTTCAGCCTGGTGTACTGGTTCGCAAGGCCGAAATACCATCCATGTTCAATCCTGTCAATGTCCAGCATGATCTCTTTCTTCTGTTTTTCATCAGCTGGAGTCTGCTTATCTCCGCGAAGTACTGCGTATTCAGTGAATGATGCACGGAACTGTTCCTGTGCAATGGAAATTCTCTCTTCAGAGCTCAATTTAACGGAAGTTTCAGATATATTATTCCCTGAATGGTTAGTGATGCTGTACTTACCCTCTTCAAGGGCGATCTCCAGTTCAGAGCCGTATGACTTATATGTCTCAGCCACAAGGATCCGTTCATCGTTGCGTATATAGATTCTTCCGGAAATTCTTTTATCAAGGATTACCCCTGAAGTGCTTCGCCTTACATCTGTTATGACAACATCACCTGTTCCGGTCATCTGTATGTCGTAGTTGGGGTGCTGGGCTCCCCCTGATGTCTTCTCTGTGCGGGCCAGTGTTTCATTGTAGGCATACTGGTACGCCTCGTTTAATGTTATGCGGCCGTCCCTGATCATATCAGCGGAACCCCTGAGGCCTGACACCAGGTAGTAGGTGAAGAATGAGCCCTTGATTGCCTCAGACTCCTGCGATGCCTCATCTGAGGAGCTTGATGTCATGAAGGCGTCACCCTTCATGTTGAAAGATGTGTCCAGGAGAAACGGGGCTTTGAAACTCCCCCCTTTGATGCGGGTGAATGCTCCTGAAGAGCATGAATCCAGTATTGCTATTCTGACGTCAGCAGGTATACCGCGTATCCCGTCTTTAAGTTCCTTATAGAAAACCTTCTCCCGCCCCAGAAGTATAGCTTCACTGTCTGAATGGCCTGAGTAGTAGAAGATAAATTCAATTCTGTCTTTGCCTGATCGTGCCCCCTGTATTTCACCTTTAACTCTGGCAAGAGCTGATATGAAATTTCTCCTGTCCGGATTGTGGAGGAGCAGTGCGTCTCGTGAGTCAACTCCCCCCAGTAATTTGAGCACGTTCATCATGGTGGATGCGTCTGATACAGCATACCTGAGCTGCACGCGTTCAGGTCCGCCGTTGTTGGCTCCCACAATCATCGCGAATCTGCGTATATTCTGCCCCGGAGCAGCATGACTGTTAACCGCAGCGGCTAAAACTATAATTGCTGTCAGCAGGAAACCTGCGCTGAACCTGAACATAAACTCCTCCTGAATTTCAGGCTGCTGATCTCATTTTTTTAAAGTGAGGGAAAATTCCAGAGAACTACCGTCAGCCGTCAATTGTCCATTGAGGGCACTTTCCCTGCTCTGTGCAAGTATTTTTGCTTTATCAATAATGCTTTTTACATCGATAGGCTTTTTAGAAATGATAAGTATGAATTTTTCATAATCCGGTGAATCATCCAGTTCATAAGCCCGCTTAAGCATTACTTTTCTGTTGACTTTTATCAGGGTTTCACCTGATTCAGATTCCGGAAAGTGCAGTGTTACAGACCCTCTCCCATCTGTTGACAGAATAGTCCCGTATTTATAGTCACCTGTGGATATATACCCGATCTGAAGGAGGTCTCCCTGTGAAGCTTTTGTCATATCCTTCAGTTCTTCAATACTGCTGGCGGTTTTTCTGTGAATTGAAATTCCGGGCTCCATCCCTTTGATTCGTGTCACATCATCATTTTTCACAGGGATATTTCCTGTGAATATACCGGGTAGATTAAAAAAAATCACAAAGGCTGCCATTACTGAAACGGAAGCAGCAGAGATTGAATAGATAAGCTTCGGTGATCTGCCTTTAAAATAATCGCTGAATATTTTCATGAAGGAGTTATTATCTTTTGCTGCAAGGTTGTTTTGTGACGTACCGGATGCTGATGCATGAATTTTTTCATTTTCCAGCATAAGCCCGCTGCGAATTTTTACAGCCATTAAATCTGCCCTGTACTTTTCAAGTATATCGGAGCTGGAGTTTTTAAGTTCATCAACACGTGATTTCAATTCTGAATCAGTGTGAATCTGCATCCTGATATTTTCCATCATTTCATCAGGGAGTTCATTAAGAAGAAACTGTTCCAGTTGAAAATCTGTAAATTTATATGGTTTCATAATATCCCCTCCCTGAGAGCACCGGCTTTCTCTTTAAGTGTCCTCATTCTTTTACGCACACCTGACACAGAAAGCCCGGTGGCATCAGCAACCTGTTCAAGTGTCATTTTATCAAGGTAGAGCATAACGGCAATCTCCCTGGTTGATTCCTTTTCATTCATAAATATCGAATCCAGCATATTTTCTGCAAATAGTCTGTCATGTCCGTCACGACTGTCAGCGATATAGTACAGGAAATCGTCATTCACTGACTCCCCCCTGGTTTTTTCATCACGCAGCATGTTGAGGCATATATTGGTTGCTATGCGGTACAACAGGGATGACGGATAGTCACCGGTGAGATATTCACTCCTGCTGAGCACCTTGATAAAAACATCCTGCATGGCATCAAGGGCCCGGTCTTCATCCTTTAATATAGACCTGCAGCGCCTCAGTACCATGGGCCCGTATTTAGTGTAATATTCCTCAACATTAATGTTCATAAATTTCTGCCTTGAAAGGGACTGACAAAAAGTAGTTTCCTTGTCATACCGGCTGTAGCGTGCGCGCCCTGAGCGATGACAGAAACATAAAAATCTGACTTTTCGACGTCCGCAAATTTGTGCATATTTTAAAAATATTCCGGTTGTCATGTAAATTAAAAAATGCACGAACTGTTAATCATATTTCCTGGTTAGAACCAGCCGAACTGAACCATTGCTGAAGCAGCAGGCCCCCGGAAATCCGAGTCATCCATGCCTTCAGAGTTTATACCATTAACGTACCTGTATGATACACCTGCTCCGATTCTGCAGAACCTTGTAAGATGAATGAAAACATTCAGTTCCGGCTCAAGTACAAAGAAATTATCTCCACCTTCGTGGTGATCATTTTCATCTTCCTCTTTATCCTGGGTGAAATACAGCCCTCCGCCTCCGATAAGTGTGCCGATTGAGAAGACCACCAGGTCCTTGGGATTAAAGTAGTATTCAGTAAGAAAACCGCCGTAGCCGAACTGGACTTCATCATAGATACCGGTGTAATCATTTCCGGTAATTTTTTCCCGCTTTCCGGGATTGGCAAGCCCCATGCCGCCCGCGCCTATTACATAGGAATCATTAATTATGAATCCGCCGCGTCCCCCCACAAAACAGCCGTTTGTATCTCCAGCCTTTGAAAAACGTGTATAGATCCCTCCGTATCCCGAAACTGATGATTCCTTCAGGTTGAATAAAACCTCAGGAGGATTATCTTTTTTTTCAGGTTTCTGATCTTTTACCGCATCCTCACTCCAGCCTGCGGTTGATATGCATAGTACAGCCGCAGCAGTTAGCACTTTTATAGATTTCATTAAAGTCCTCCATTGTTTACTATTTATTATTTAAACACGGAGGAGGGGCGGATCTGTTACCACGGGAAAAATTTTTTTCTGTTTTTTACGGATTCAGAATGGATTTAACTCTTCCGACTTCGCCGCCTGAAAGACGAACCTTTATCCCGTGGGGATGGGAAGGTGAGTTTGTCAGTATATCCTTCACTATACCTTCGGTTAGTTTTCCTGTCCTCTGATCCTGTTTCAGGACAATTGCCACTTTCATCCCCGGTTTGATCAAAGATCTCACTGTACCATTCATTTTTTATCTCCGGTTTTTTTCACATAGTCAGTTATAAAGCGGTCAAGGCGGCCTGCAAAGATGTTGCGGTCTTTATGGCTTAATGGCCCCTGGCCCCCGGTATCAATTCCGATGCTCCGCAGATCCTCCATCAGGTTCCTCATGGTAAGCCTCTCTTTAATATTATGTATGTCATAAAACTCACCCCTGTGATTAAGGACATAAGCTCCGCGGTGTATTACCCTGTCAGCAAGAGGTATATCTGCCGTAATCACAAGATCGCCGCTGCTGACAAGCTCCACTATGAGATCATCAGCAGCATCAGGGCCTGCCGGAGCTTCAATACCTGAAACGTATTCCGAGTCAGGGAGCTTTAATCTCTGGTTGGCAACAACAGTTGTCTGTATCCGGTTTTTCTCCGCAGCCCTGAAGAGAATATCTCTGATGGCCACAGGTATTGCGTCTGCGTCGATGTAAATTTTCATGTTATCCTTTGTGATTGCTGATTATAGCAGTTCTGTTTAACAGGCATAATAAAAATAATATTCAGGGGCGCAATAAAAATACCGGGTTTTATTCCCGGTATCTTCAGAGAGTTTTGAGGAATAAACTTTCAGCAGAAGCTATTTCGGCTCAACCAGTACCCCTTTATATTTCATACCCTGTATGATCATTCTGGCAACATGTTCTGATGAAAACATGGCATCATTAATTACCATGTCATAATTATGCGGATCTGCAAGATCAATTTTGAAGAACTCTTTCATGTATTCTTCACGCTGTTTGGTCTTCTCCTTGATCATTTTTGTAGCTTCACCCTTGCTCATGTTCATCGATTTTGACAGCTTCTCAGCCCTCTGATGAATGGGAGCGATTAACCTTACATGAAAACCGTTTTCGACCTCTTTAGTAATCATATTGCCGCCGCGTCCGACAATTACAACGTGGCCGTTCAGCGCAAGCATCGCGATTATTTCAACAAGCTTTTTATGTACAGCAACCTGTGGAGGGAATGTGCTGAATGTGGTCTGTATAAGGTCAGTCAGCTTGTTTCTCGCCCTGCCTGTAAGAGTTTCAACAAGGCTTTCAGAAAGTCCTGTGTCGATCATCAGTTTATCGAGAAGCGCCTTGTTATATGCAGCCCAGAGGGGTTCAGGCTTTAACTCTTCGTTAATAATTTCTGTAAGCTTTGATGCTACCTCGTACCCTCCGCACCCGTATTCCCGGGAAATTGTGACAAATGGGAGACGGTTAACTTTCTCAGGCTCATCAAGGTGCTCTTTCTGTTTCTTCCAGTAAATAACCTGTGCG
>DINC01000314.1:14833-16635 GCA_002425885.1 Spirochaetia bacterium UBA5550
CATGATTCTGTCTACTGCAGCTGTCATATTGTATCTCCTGTTTCAGCCGTACTTAAAGCCCATCACCTGAGATAATATTAATCAATAAAAAGAGTGTTTTCAACAGAAAATCAGATTTTTATTTAAATTTGAGTTACGTTTTTTATTTCCTGTATTTAATAGTGAGCCCGCTGAGAAAAGCTTTCATAAGCTGGTCTTTGCATAGCTTGAAATTTTTATTATCCTTTTTTCTGAAAAGGGCTGACAGTTCAGATTTGCTCAGATCAAACTCCGCCAGCCTGAATATCTCCATCATGTCTTCATCTTTAAAATTAAGAGACACCCTGACCTTTTTCAGAATATCATTATTAGTGAGTCTGGAGGAGGGCGTAACCACTGCCGGAATTTCGCCCTCTTTTCTCCCTCTTTTATGAATAACAAGACCATCCAGAAACAGGCAGAGAAGCTTGTCACTGCATACAGTATATCCCTCCTCCTCCTCTTTTTTAAGGAGGTCAAGGATGTCACCCTCGGATATTGAGTAACCTGAATGGCTGAATATTTCAGCCATATCACTGTTACTTATATTGAGCGCGTACCTGAGCCGTCTCAGAATGTCGTTATTAACCATATCTTCTGCATACCCTGATGAATCTATCGCTGTTTATTGCGGCTTCTGTCAGCGGGCCTGCTGCCTGATGAGGCCCTGGATTGGCCTCCACCCTGATCGCCCCTGCTGTTACCTCTTTTCGGGCCGCCGGATGATCTTTCACCGCTGCTTGCCGGCCTGCTGTATGTTTTGCGGGCGCCGTCTCTGCTCTCTCCATGGCGGCTGTCAGACCCTGCACCTGAAGTTCTGCCGCCTCTGCCGGCTGATGCAGGGCGCGGGCGATCTTCCGATCTCCTGTGATCTCCATCGGTTGTTTCCCTGCGCTGAGGCCTTGAAGGCCTGTCATGGCTGTAGCCGGAATTGCCGTCAGAGCTCTGTCCGGATCTGGATACCTGGCCCGGTCTGCGGCTCCCTGAGCGTTTGCGTTCCGCCTCTTTCGCCATATCCCTGTAATCTCTGCCATGCTCATCTTTCATGAAATCATCAGGAGCGTCTTCAGTGTAAGTCCCTTTCCTGGTGAATTTTGAAAAAGCGCTGGCAGCTTTCTCAACGCGCTTACGGAAACTCTGGCTGTAGTATCCGCCGGCTGAATCCCTGTCGCGCGGGGCTTCAGATTCATTCGCATGTTTTCTGTTCCCCCTTGAATCATCGGAGTCATCACGCCTGTTCCCCTTCGGAGCGCTTTTAAAGCTGTCGCGTGATTTCGGTTTATTCCTGTCATCAGATCTGCCGCCGGATCTGCTCTCCTGTCTGGTCTCTGTTCTCTCTGAACCGGTTTTTTTCCGGTCTCCTTTAGGATAAGCTTCGCTCCTCTCTTCAGAGAGAGATTTACCCTTATCGTTGTACCTTTTAACGGATTCTGATTTAGCCTTTCCGGAGGGTAATTCGAAGTTCACACGGAGTGTTCTGTCCATAAAGGGTTTACCATTAAGATTCTTAATAGCAGCCTCTGACTCGTCGCTGTCAGACATTTCAGCCACAGCGTGTCCTTTCTTTCTGCTGAATCTTAAGCTCACCACTGTCCCTGTTTCAGAGAGCAGCGTTCTTACATCATCTTCTGTGGCACTGAAACTCAGGTTGCCTATGAAGATCTTTTGATTTTTCATTAAATACCTCTGGTTGTAGCAAAAATTATCTCATGCATAATTATACATAAATCCTGGAAATGTTGCGGCGAATACACTGTTGTCCTTTTTCCCAGCTCTATCCCTCA
>DINC01000313.1:0-2976 GCA_002425885.1 Spirochaetia bacterium UBA5550
CGATGCTTAATCCATCATCAATATCGAATATGATTCGCTGGTTTAAGGGACGCTCATCTTATGAAATACGAAAGCTCCCTGGTATGGAAAATTTTTCTTGGCATGGAAGATTCTATGATCATATAATCCGCAACGAGGAATCATTGGATAAGATAAGAAAATATATAATCAATAATCCGATTAAATGGTAAAAATATGAAAACAGCATTACTCATCATTGACATGCAGAATGATTTTCTCCTTCCCGGCGCTCCTGCTGAAGTTCCCGGTGCGATAAAGATTGTACCGATAGCTCAGAAACTCCTCGGTTTCTGCCGTGAGAGAAAAATCCCGGTATTCCATGTAATCCGTCAGTACAGGTATGACGGCACCGATATCGAGAATTTCAGGAGGGAGGGATTTCTGCAAAACGCAAGGTACCTTGTACCGGGAACGCATGGAGCTGAAATAATTTCTGAACTTAAACCTGCTGAAGGTGAGTATATCATTGTAAAGCCTCGGTTCTCCGCTTTCTTCTGCACTGAGCTTGAACTTATACTTAAGCGCATCAGAATTAAAGATATCGTTATCTGCGGAGTGCAGTACCCTAACTGCATCAGGGCCACTGCTCTGGACAGCGTTTCTTATGATTACAGCACAACAGTGATCACCGATGCCACAGCAGGAGCTGATGATGAAATTGAAGTTTCAAATATCAGAGATCTGAGGAATATCGGCGTGAAGTGTTTGACTTTTAGTGAGTGGAGTAAAAATCTGATATAAAGGAGATAACCTATGAATATATATCTATACGTATTAAACACACTCTCTGACTGGGAGATTGGATATATCACCGCTGAATTGAACAGCAGGCGTTATATCAATAAAGATAAACCTTTCTCTCTAATTAAAACCGGTAGTACTTCAGAACCGATAATCACAATGGGCGGAATATCAATTACCCCTGATATGAGTATAACTGACATCAGCTTTAAATATGACGACATCCTCATCCTCCCCGGCGCTGATACATGGATGGGGGATGAAAATAAAAAAGCAGTAGAAATCGCCTCTGAGCTTCTTGATAAAAATATAACTGTTGCAGCAATCTGCGGCGCTACAGTTGCCCTTGCATCTGCGGGGCTGCTTGATAACAGAAAACACACCAGCAATGATAAAGAATTTCTGAAGATGTTCTCCCCGCAGTATACAGGATCGGATTACTATATTGAGGAACCGGCAATCACTGACGGCAGCCTGATTACAGCATCAGGACTTGCGCCACTGGAATTTTCATATCAGGTTTTCAAAAAAAATAGCTTAATGAAGCCTGAAACTCTTGAAGCCTGGTATAATTTAAACAAAACCAGGGATTCAAAATATTTTTTTGAACTTATGGATNNAAAGTAATTAAACCGTTAACTGCTACAATCAGAGCGATAATCGTTGACTTTCTTTTTCAGCTCAGTATTTTTATAAATGGCTGAAGTATCCGGCTAAGATAAATTGCCCGATTTCGAATAATCTGAAATGAGAGGTACAATGAAAAAAATTATTTCTGTAATTATATTGATGTTCGCGGCAACGATGCTTAACGCTCAGAATGAGGACGCTGCATTCCGCGAAATTGCGGGGAAAGTATCCTCTTTCAGGAATAAGATGAAAAACGGGACCATCGCGGTATTCCCCTTTGAAACCCACGGATTTTCTGATTCAGCTTATGGAACCTATGCGGCAGATAAAATGTCTGCTGCAATATCTGCTGCGGGGAAACTGAAACTTGTTGATCGGGACAATCTCGGCAGCCTGATGAAGGAGAAGGAACTTTCGATGTCCGGCATTATTGAGCAGGATGAGGCCGCACGCATAGGCACACTGCTGTCAATTGATTCAATTCTCATAGGCAGGATTTACAGGACAGATGACGGTACTGATATCATGGTGAAATTAGTCGATTCAAAGTCAGGTGAGGTGCTCACACTTGTATCCGCAAAGTATAAAGATTCCCGGAAAATTATTGATAAGAAAAAAGGTACCGATTTTGAAGGTGTCTGGAAAGTGACAACAACAGCTCCATATCTTGTGGAGCAGGGGATGAAGTATGAGAAACTGGTTCTGGAACCTGCGGGAACTTTTACGCTTCATCTTATCAATAATGCTGACAGAGTGGTTGAAATACAGGGGGCTTACAGACTGACAGGTAATAATATCGACTACCGCCCGCAGAGAATGTTCTTCGACGGAGAAGCAACATCGTTTACAAGAAGAAGTGACTGGATGAAGGGTACCATATACCTGATGAACGGTAAACTCTATTTTAATTATACTGGCAAAGGTAAGGGGGGAGAGCGGTACGATGCGATGAACAGTGAATTCCGTTGTGTTGCAGAAAGAGTTGAATAATCTTTCTCCATTTTTAAATTAAACGAACACTAATATATTAAATGATTCCTGAAATATATATAACCCGAAAGGCTAAAGGCTGAAGATTTACATGAAAAAAATAATTACATCTATGATTCTGTTTCTCGCTGTATCCGCATATTCTGCTGATGAAAACCAGATACGTGAATGGGAGAGGACAACATGGAGACTTAACATTAATCTCACGAGTGAAAATCTGCAGGGTGGAGCTGTGCAGTTTTCAATAACAGAGAAAGATCCCCGTGACTCTTTCAGAAAAGATTATAAAAAACTGAAGGATCGCGCCATACTGGAGAAGAGGTATGATGATGAGAGTGAATTCTCAATTAAACTGGTTGCCTGGGATGTGCAGTTCAGGGGGATCAATGGTGACGAGGTTTACCTTCTGGTTAAGGGTGATGTGAACGGATTTTCATCTAATAAACCTGACATGAAATACTACCTGGTTACAAAGGCAACTGTGATAAAGGGGAGGCCTGCTGTGTGGTTTATCCCGGTAAAGGTAAAGACGGGTAAAGAGAAGAATATTGTTCTCAGCGACAGCAATATCCTCTATCTCGATGATCTTCTGAA
>DINC01000313.1:3091-5608 GCA_002425885.1 Spirochaetia bacterium UBA5550
CTTCTTCGCTGCGCTCAGGGCGTGCACACTTCAATTTGTGCAAATACCGGAATCTCCTGATTAAATCAGTTGTAAGAGATACCGGCATTTTACCCCAAGGGTACTTCTTCGCTACGCTCAGGGCGCGCACGCTACAGCCGGTATGACAAAGAAATTACTTTTAGGTCAGCCCCATGCTCCTGGAATTTCAGTCATTGCTGCTGTTCCACTCTGCGGCATCAGTGCTGTTGAGTATCTTTTTCTATATTATTATCTGATGCGTCATTTTTACGGTCAGATAATAATCTCCCCATCATCTTTCCGATTGAATCATGGTGTATTGTAAATATTGCGCTCATGATGTAACTGCATTCAGGGTAATGAATTCCTTTAGCGCGCGGATCAGGAACACCGTTATTTGATCTGCAGTATTCGTCTGTCTCTTCCGCAAGATGTACCCTGCATACAAAGGGACGGACCTCCCAGATTCTGCAGCTCCGGTCATCCATATTAAGGAATATGCAGGATCTGTCCTCATCAGGTTGACAGTCCCACTCAGTTCTCCCTGTAAAGTTCCCCGATGAATCGAACTCCATATATCTCTGCTGACGTGTAAGTTTTTCGAAGTTTATATCAATACTATTCTCTATGCAGTAGCTGTAGATAAGCGCCGCCTCTTCATCTGTGCAGGCAACGGGCTGGAAGCAGCAGTTCGAACATCCCCTGCGGCAGAAAGGAGGCCGGTAACCATCCTGCCTGTCAATATCAAGCTGGTATTCAATTATCTTGTCAATTATCCTGTGGCATATACGTGTGCGGTTTTCGCCGAATTCATTGTACTGCTCAGACCATAGTTTAAGCTGGTCCCATATCTCATCCGGGGGGATACTGTGATCCATGAGTATCAGAAATCCATATAGATCCGGGGATCTTCCATGAAGTATATTCTTATCCATCCATTCATGGGCGTCGTTGACATATTTCTTCGCGGAATCCGGATTTGTACGGGCAGATTTTACTTTCCCCCCGCTGGAGAAAGCCGGCCTGTCACTGCGATATATTTTCATCTCCGGCTCCGGATTTTAAAATTTAAAGTGCATGAGATTACTTAGCGGTATCTATGGCACAGCTAAATAACTTCTGCTACAACTGTTCCGTTGTCATAATCAATCTGAACATCAATGGATGACGCATGGAACGATTTAGCTTTAGTGCAGGTTTTCGATATGACTTCGCATAACTGCTTTCTCTGCAGATCATTCAGCAGTCTGTTGTTTGCTGAAAGCTGAATGTCCTTTAATTCCGGTTCAGGCAGGTTGATTACCCGGAGCATATAGGTTTTATGATAGCATGATACTTCATACTTCCAGAAAACCTTTTTGTTCCTGGTAACCCAGTCGCCTATTGTTTTGGAAAGCTTCATTTTTTCAATGGCTTCCTGTTTTCTGTCTGAGGATACATCTTTAGTGGTGTTCACTTCTGTTTCCCTCCCAGTATTTTATGCATGTATTTTGATATTGATTCAAGAGAACCAAGAAATTCATTTTTTTCATCTTCCGAAAAGCCGTTTATCAATGATTCCAGGTATTTATCAAAGTCATTCCTGATGAGAGTTGTTGCTTTAATCCCGTTTTTAGTGAGGGATAACTTTGTAATCCTTCTGTCGTTTTCAATAGCGTTTCTTGTGATAAACCCGTTTTTCTCAAGACAGTCAACTGAACGGGTAAAAGAGCTTTTTTCAATTCCTGTCATCTGGCTTATTTCAGACATGGAGCTGTTTTTGTTTTCATCAATGAGCATCATTATGTTTATCTGGGTTTTGTTTATATTGAGGCCAAGTTTTGATATATCGTGATCATAAAAGACTTTTTTAACAAATTGAGGGAGAATTGTTAGCCTATCCCTGTACATAATCCCCCCTGTAAGATAAACCGTAAAAGTTGTAAATTTAACAGTTGCAAATACAACCATTTTCAGAAAGGAGGCGTTTTTGTCAATGAATTAAAAATTTTTTTCATATTGAAGCGGGAATACTGCAGGGTAAGATTCAAAGCAGAATATGCAGTATTCTCTGCGGCCGGTAAAATTTCCTGTTTATGAAACAAGCGGTATCTGGATTTCGCAGCAAACCTTTATCTGTGAACCTACTGCAAGACTGGAATAATCATTGATGTTGAACAATTTTATACTTCCCTTTAACTTCTCAGCGATTTTATCGCACATTGTCAGACCGATCCCGTAATCAAGAGTGGGGAATCCTTCATAAACTATCTTTGAGATGCGGATAAATGGTTCAAAAATAATGTTCTCATATTCTTCAGGTATCCCTATAATCCCCCTGTCATTTTTAACAGGGATATTCATAACATGCATAACAAAGTTTTCATTCATAATATCTATGATAATAGTTACCGGGGAATTATCCGGGCTGAACTTTAATGAATTAAGAATAACCTCGTGGATCATTTTCTCCATATAATATCCATCTACATTAATAAACCTGTTTACAAAATGTTTCTTGGGATCGCTGACAAGGAA
>DINC01000156.1 GCA_002425885.1 Spirochaetia bacterium UBA5550
ATTTTTTAATTTAACATATGTAACTGAATTTAGCTACCTTAAAAAATAATAAAAAACAGAATTATCTGTTAAGACTTATTACGAGCCTTACCTCCCCTGACGGAAGACCGGAATAACGGGATAGATCTTCAACAGAATATCCTCTACCATGAAGATCAGCGATAAGTGTATATTTGTCCGGAGTATTACTGAAAAGCATGACGAGATCCTCATCATTTTCATGCTGAATGGTCTCCACCTCCGGAGAATCTGCAATTTCCTCAACAGCTGAAGCAGAAAAATTGATATCTGAATCTTCAATAAACTCAAATGAGGAAGCTCTATCTTTTGCTGCTCTTTTTTCCGGCTCTCTGACTGACGGATTCTTTTTATCAGTTTCAGATGAAGCTGCAATATCACGTGTTATATTCGATATCTTATCAATAATTCCCACCAGGATGCTGCCGTCATTTTTAGATGCAATTTTACGTGATCCGGTTTTATTTAACGCTGCTTTTTCTGAAGATACAGGCTTATCCCTGGCATCAGCAGGTTCAATTTTCATCTCAACAGATTTTCCCGGTTTTATTTCCCCATCGTCAACAACAAGATCAATACCGCGCAAATCTCCCTTTTCGTTTAATAGCCGCTTCATCAAATTAATTCTGTTTTCAAGAAGAGTAATATTTCTTTCCGCTGTTGAATTGAACTCTGTGATAATCTCGCCCATCTCTTTTTTCAGTTTCTTTTCCTGAAATGTTGCTGATGTCCTTTCAATCTTCAGACTTAGAACCAGATATATAACTGCGCCTGTGAATACGTTAAGTATAAAAAGAATAAAAAATTCCATCAGAACCTCATTATGTCACATAAGTGTTAAAAAAAAATGTTATTTGAGAATATCTATAATTTTACCGATCTTGTCATCTTTCATCCTTTCTTTAGGAGAAGGCTCCTTCTCTTCCTTGCCTTTCCCGTGCTGTTCTGCTCCTGCGCCTGAACGCTTTTTCTCCTCATCCATTATTGAGGTTTTTTCACCTTTTTCAGACTGTTCCAGCCTGGTGTTAACAAGATTCGATTTTTCCGTCGCCTGCTTATCAAGAAGATGCTGCTGCTCCGCGATAACCCCCTGACGCACATGTTCAGCTTTACTTACTTCCGGAAGCTGACCAATGTTAGTCTGAAGATCTATCGGTTTTATCGGCATCTTCTTATCCCGTCATGTCCGTCTTCTTACGAGGGTTGAAATCCTCTGGCTCCCGTCAACAAATTCCGGCGGTTCATAATCTGATATATGAATATCCTCTCCATCCAGAGAAAACTTGACATGAGTATAATTATCTTTAATCTTGAAATCCTTGTCTTTAATATAGACTTCAACACCGGGATAGGCAACCTTTTCAGCGCAGACTTTCCCTTTATGTTCAAGCATCCCTATATATGAAGTAAGCTCTTCAAGCTCACCTGCCACTTCCTCAAAACGGGCTCCCTGTTTCTCCTCTCTGGCTGTCAGGTCAGAAAGAAGTTTCTCTTTATCTTCAGCAAGCTTCCCGCCTGCATTCCTTTTCTGTGTAGTCAGTGTTTTCAGGTCAAGACGGAGTGTTGTAAGTTCTGTCTCAAGTTCGATTTTTGCCCGTGACAATTCGTCAACCTGCTGTAGTATTTTAGGATTAACACCGACCCTGATAACAGTTTTTGTGGCGCCCTCAGCACCGAGGAATCTTGCGTTGACTTCGTCCCCTGCCCTTATTATACCACCGGCAATTTTAGCCCTTCTCCCGACAGAATATATCTTTTCACCCGCATCAATTCTCGAATGGAGTATACCTTCAGGAACAACAACATTCTTCTCTGCAACAAGATTTGAATTCTGAACGAACTTCGCGAAAATCGAACCACCAGTTGACTCAACTCTTGCTTCATCTTTACCGCTTATACCCTGATGAACTACTATATCACCTTCTGCCTCAATAAATGCTTTCTGGACAGTACCCTTAACTTCGACATTACCTGCTGCCTTAACTTCAAAATTATCCTGAACACTTCCCTGAACAATTACTGAGCCGAGAAAAACGATATTACCTGTTTCAAGTGAAACGTCACCAGGAACAATAAATACAGGCTCTACAGATATGCGGCCAACCTTGTACACAACCTGTCCATTTATCTCCGCAGTGAGTTCTGTCCCGTCTTCAGAAAGAATTGTACCCTTGCCGAATTTGATTGCTGTATCCTTACCTGTTTTTGCCGGTATAACTCTATTGGTTATTGTCCTGCCGGGGATACCCTCCTCCGCCGGAACTTTTACAGCCAGAAGCTGCCCCACAACAACGTTTTCAAGAAGCTCCAGGTTTCTGAAGTCAACTTTTCCGGAATCATCCTCTTCAAACTGTGTTTTTGATTTATCTATTCTTACCTTGTAATCCACATATGAATCACGGCCGTTGCGAGGATACTGCCCTTCAGAAGCAAGAAGGGGACGCCTGTAATCCATCTCCTCCAGGTAGTCCTTAATATCATCCTCTTTAATACCTGTAACCACTCCTGCATTTCTCAATGCATCAATTACATCGTCATAATCCATGTGACGGCCATTAAACCGGGGAGTATTGAAATATATAAAAGCTTTCATTTCATCTTCTGTTACTTCGACTCTCATTGAACCGTCATAATTAGGATTCGGGAGCCATTCTCCGATCTTGACTCTCTCACCGTCAGATTTTTTCACAGCTTTACCTACGGCATCCCTGTCAAATGTGGAAATGCGCATTTCATAGCACTTGTTCTCAACGCTTTCAACAGCAACTTTTGCCCCCTTGCCTTTGGGAGCTTTAACAGTAAGCCATATCCCGCTTTTAGTAACCCGCACCTTGTATGTTCCGTCAGAATCCTTTCTGTCCTCAACACTTATACCCGGAATATGTTCGCCGGAAAATTTCGCGTCCAGCTCTTCCAGATCATGATGTTCAGAGGTGTCCATGCGTAGAGGTGTTATTATTACTCTGTAGGGGAGTCTGCCGAAACCGAGAAATCCCTTTGTCCCCTTCTCAACAACCTCATAATCGAGCTGCGAGAGATCAACATCAAGTTCCCGTGCGGCAAGCTCTAAAGCCTGCTTGACTGAATCAGCATATACTTCAATTGATGAATCATCATAATCCCCGGCGGGATTATCATCTATCTGCATGAAAAGGTCTTTAAGATTAGCCATATCAACCGATTATGTTGGATTTAATCCTGCCCAGTCTTCCCCTGAGCCTCATTATTGCCTTTGTGTGGAGCTGAGATACCCTGCTTTCTGTAACCTCAAGGACTTCTCCAATCTCCTTCAGCGTGAGATCTTCATAGTAATATAGAACTATGACCTTCTTCTCTTTTTCAGGAAGTTTTTTAATGGCATCAATTATATAATCCTTGATCTCCTCTTTTTCCACAAGAACATCGGGATTCATGTTTTCCGGCGCTTCGAGGGTCTCCAGTATAGAGAGTTCATCATTATCATCGCCGAGATACCATATATCATTAAGCGAAAGCATGGATGTTCCGCTTAATTTATTTAAGAGAGACTGGAACTCATCACTGGATACACCAAGCTCCTTTGCAATCTCCTCATCTTCAACTGTCCTGCCGAGCTTATTCTCGAGTTCGGAGATAACCTGCTCGATCTGTTTAGCTTTCTGTCTGATTGATCGTGGAATCCAGTCAATTGAACGGAGCTCGTCAAAAATTGCCCCTCTGATTCTTGTCATTGCATATGTTTTAAACTTAATTCCCCTGGCAGGGTCATACTTGTTTATTGCATCAAGAAGGCCGAATATTCCATAAGAGACAAGATCGTCAAATTCAATATTCTGCGGCATACCCATTGAAACTTTTCCGGCAACATATTTAACCAGCGGGGCATATTTAAGAACGAAAAAATCTCTTATCTGCTGATCGGCACCCTTATTGTACCTCTCCCAGAGCTTATCTTCATCAATGGCTTCATATTCTTTAAACTTTTTACTGTTCATAAACTCATTCCCGGAAAAATTTAATCTTTATCCTTGCTCATCATTGTTCTTATAGCCTGGGCCATTATTTTAGGCTCATAACTATTGAACTGCTCCTGCACGATTATATGCTTACCCATTTTACCGCCCGATGTATTTAATGCGGTATCAAGCCCGGAATCCTCTGTTGTTTTATATCTGTCAAAGTCCTTCTGAGTAAACTCGGTAAACTCTTCGCCCTTCTCCTTTCCTGACTCGCCATATTCATCAGCACCGGGTTCAATATCGGATAAATTAATTTCCGCCTGCCCCTCAAGCCCGGATTCGCCGCTCTTCCCCGCTGCTGCAAGGGCCTCGTAAATCTCAGGAACATATTTTTTAAGAACTGTAATAATACCGTAACCGACTATAAAAAAAACAGGAGCCATAATTAACGAACGGATTACTGTTACTGAAAAACTGACTCCGGAAACAAGCCCGGTGAGAAAAGAGAAAATAAATGCCGCCAATCCGAAAACAGCACCATACTTCTGCTCAATCCCCATCTGTTCAAAAAACTTCATATATTATCCAGAACAAAATATCACATTTTAATTTATTCATCTTAAAAAACAAATCAAGCCTTTTTCTATTCTTCCTTATCCGAATTTGACTGGCCAAGTAAATTTTTTATAAATGTAGTAATACCTGTACCCTTTTCATACTCAACCTGCTTATTATTCAGCCTGTCGGCAATCACCTTTACACAGCCCGACGCCTTTGATTTCGGATAACTGACATAGAAGGGTTTCTGGTTTCTTACCGATTTAGGTACGCAGATATCTTCATAGACAAATCCGAGATCCTCAACTTTTATATTGAGAAACTGCCCTGCTATATTAATCACCCTCTGCGCCACTCTTTTACCTTCAGCAACTGACTGTGCCTTATTAACAATAAGCTTGATATGCTTTTCTGTACTCTGCGACGCAATCGCTTTGATAATGCCGTATGCATCTGTAATTGCAGTGGGCTCGGGAGTTGTAACCACGATAACCTCATCAGCAGCCATTACAAAACTCAATACGTTCTGTGATATACCTGCACCTGTATCAACAATGAGATAATCATCGTTCGCCAGTTCAGCGATGGAACTGATAAACTCCTCCCTCTGTTTAGGTTCGAGGTTGGCAAGCTGATGGAATCCCGAAGCTCCTGCAATAATTTTTATCCCTTCAGGAACCTCAATAATTATATCTTTGAGCTTCTTTTTCCCTTTTATCACATGATAAAGGTTATATTTGGGGATAATGCCCAGTATAACATTTATGTTTGCAAGCCCCAGGTCAGCATCCACCAGGGTGACTGATTTTCCATCCTCTGCAAGAGCAATTGAAAGGCTCACTGAAAGGCTTGTTTTACCCACGCCCCCCTTGCCGCTGGAAATGACAATAGTTCTTGTCGTTGACGGTGTATCAATATTTTTCTCAAGAACAAGTCTCCTTAAATTTGCCGCCTGATCCACAGCAAACCTCCTCTTTCTTAGTTGCCCGCTTCCCTGACCATCAGATCCGCTATTTCATCCGCATCCGCTATGTGAATATCGTTTGGAACTTCCTGACCGTCAGTAAAATACGATATAGGCTTATTATACTTATCGGCAACATTGATTACATTCCCAATATAAGAAGTTTCATCAACTTTGGTAATTATTATACTGTCAAACTGCATAACATTAAAAGATTTAAAAATCTGGTTCAAATCCTTTTTCTTTGTATTAGCGCTTACACACAGTATTTTTTCAAAATCGTATTCCACGCTGTCGGCAAATGTCTTGATTTCAGCAATTTTAAGGTCATTATTATGGCTTCTCCCGGAAGTATCAACCATGATAATATCAGCTTTTTCTTTGGCAATCACCTCACGGAAGCTCTTCCGATCACTCACAACATGAATAGGAATTCTCATTATTTCAGCGTATTTTTTAAGTTGCTCGGTTGCAGCAATACGATAGTTGTCTATTGTGATAAATGCGATCTTGCTCCCCTCTCTAAGGGAATGAATAGCGCCTAATTTTGCCATTGTTGTTGTTTTACCTACACCTGTTGGCCCTATAAACATAACAATTTTCTTTCTGTTACCTTTTTTTATCGGGCCCGCTGTTACTATTCTGTTTTTAATCAGGTCCTTAAGGCTTTTTTCAATCTTAAACTTATCTTTAAGATCCTCACGGCTTATGCTGTTTTTTACTTCTTTTATTATAAATTCACACTCTTCGGGATCAAAATCATTTGAAGCAAGAATTTCTTTATACGGGGAGAGCGGACTATCCTCTTCACAGCTGATATCACTGGTTTTCTGCCCTTCAAGGAGCCTGTTCAGAGCATTCTTGATATCATTGACCTCTTTTTCAATATTCTTCACCAGGTCGGATTCGTCGGCAGATGCTGTTTTTGATTTTAATGAATCAGCGGTGCTCTTCTGGCTCCGGGTATCAGCATCAAGTTTTCTTACTTCTTCATCTTTATTATATGACGGGGTTTTAAGACTGTTGAGGCTGTCATTAAGACTGTCAATAGATCTGTTAATTGCTTCGACCTTTGTCTCTTCTCTCTGGCTCGAAGCCCTCTCCAGTATATCCTGTACTTTACCCAGCTTGACTCCATCTGTTTTATCATCAACAGTAAAGTCAATAGTGCTTTTTTTTGCGCCGGCTCCTGTTAAATTGCTCCCGGGGAAAGGCCTCTTATCTTTAACTGCCGCAGTCAGTTCAACCACCTCTTTCGCAAAAAATTTAGAATTGAAGAATCCCCCCTCCTTCACATATTTATGACTGATAGGTATTGCTTCATCGCCATGTTCCAGCCTCAGCTTCTTCATAGCTTCATTGTAGTTCTCAGCAGTAATTTTAAGGTATTTCATCTTTCTAACTCCCCTGAAATTTATATTTTCTCGCTGGTATGGTGATTTATTTCACCCTTTTTATGCCGTAGCAGGCATCAGTGCTGACACCACTACATTTACTTTTATATTCTTTGAAATCTCATTATATGCAAGAACCGCCGGAGCCTGCACCTCGCGCTCAAGAAGCGCAAAAGTTACACTCCGTATCTGCGGAGATACCAGGAATACCGGTGTAAACCCCATTCTGCTTGCCCTCTGGTATGCTTCCAGAAGAGCATTGATAACAGCATTGTGAGTATCGGGATCCATACCAAGCACCCTCCCCTCAACAGGATCATCATGAATTGAACTGCGGATTACGCTTTCAATTTCCGGATCAACTGTTATTACGGAGAGCACATTATCTTCATTTGTAAATACTCCCGCTATCTGCCTTGCAAGCGCTCCCCTGACATATTCTGTGAGCATCCCAGTGTCAGTGGTAAAATCGTAATATGTTGCAAGGGTCTCCAGTATTGTGACCATGTTACGGATTGAAACACGCTCGCGAAGAAGATTCTGGAGGACTTTCTGAATCTCTCCATACTTCATTTTCTCTTCAATCTCTTTAACAACTGCCGGATAGTCACCCCTGATATTATCAATGAGCTTTTTAACCTCTTCCCTTCCGAGAATTTCGTCAGCATGGCGCCTGATGATCTCTGTCAGATGGGTGGCAATGATAGTGGGGCAGTCAACAACCGTGTACCCCCTGCTCTCCGCCAGGTCTCTGTTATCCGGTTCAACCCAGATGGCATTCAGGTTAAACACAGGCTCGACAAATTCAACACCGCTGATTTTTTCAGATANNNATATATCACCGGAATCCATTGCCATAAGTTTACCAACCTGAAGTGTTCCGCGCCCCACCTCAACTCCCTTGATAAGTATGGAATACATCTCCGGCTCAAGCTCCATGTTGTCCCTGATACGGATAGGGGGCACAATGAGCCCCATATCAAGAGCGCTCCTGCGCCTTATGTTTGTAATCCTGTCAAGAAGAGTCCCCCCCTGTTCAGGGTCAACAAGAGGTATAAGATTATAACCGATCTCCACTTCAAGAGGATCAATCTGGATAAGAGGAAGTACCGATTCAGGTTTGCTGTCTTTGGCTGCGGCCTGTTTGGCTTCAACCTCCCGGTGTTCTCTTTCCTCCTCCTGAGTCTGAGTAAGGAGATATGCGAGACCGGCCAGCCCTCCGGCCAGAACAATCATGGAGATCTTCGGGAAACCCGGAATAAATATTGATGACGCCAGAGCTGCCGCAGTAATATACAGGGCCCTCGGCTGAGATGAGAGCTGCTGGGAAATCTGGTCTCCAAAATTATCGTTTGAAACAGCCCTTGTGACAATTATACCGGTTGCTGTTGTAATAAGAAGAGATGGAATCTGCGATACAAGACCATCCCCGACAGAAAGAAGAGTATAAGTACGCAGAGCAACATCAAATGTTTCATTCCTCTGCACCATTCCGATAATAAATCCGCCCAGAATATTTATAACTGTAATAATAATGCCGACCTTAACGTCCCCCTGGACGAATTTCGAGGCACCATCCATTGCCCCGTAGAAATCAGCTTCTTTCCGGATCTCTTCACGCCTCAATTTTGCCGCTTCCTCGGTAATAAGTCCATTTGACAGGTCGGAGTCGATACT
Source organism: Spirochaetia bacterium UBA5550 (assembly GCA_002425885.1). GTDB lineage: Bacteria > Spirochaetota > UBA4802 > UBA4802 > UBA5550 > UBA5550. The sequence continues at coordinate 8,550 of DINC01000156.1, forward strand.
CATCTGTTTACCGGGCATTGCATCCAGTGTAAACCTTGCCGCAACTTCTGCTGTCCTTGTTGCACCCTTTGTTATTACTATAAACTGTACCGCAATGAGAACAATAAATATTATGAAACCTACAACATAATTTCCTCCGACAACAAAGTTACCGAATGTTCTGATAATCTTGCCGTCAAACGAAGCACCCTCAAGAAGGATAAGCCTGGTGGAAGAGACATTAAGTGCCAGCCTGAATACTGTCGTCACAAGCAGCAGTGACGGGAAAATGGAAAAATCGAAAGACCTGTGAACAAAAAGGACAATCATCAGAATAAGGAGCCCCATCATAATGCTGACAGCGAGAAGAAAGTCCAGCAGAAAAGTAGGGAGAGGTATGATCAACATCATGACAACAGCAATAACCCCGATACCCATAAGTATATCGGTTTTCTGCATCCATGCCCTCTGGCCCGGCGAGAGTGATAAACCTTTTGCGTCAGCCATTCATCTAACTCCTGTTAAATTGCCCTTTTTACCCGGTTCTCCCTTTTGTACAGTTCGGCATATATAAACGACACTGCACGGAAAAGGTCTTCCGGTATAACATCACCGACCTCGAGGCGCTTGTACATCTCCTGCGCAAGGGGACGGTTTTCAATTATTTCAACACTGTTTTCTCTTGCTATTTCTCTTATCTTAAGCGCCATACTGTCTGCCCCTTTGGCTATTACAGTGGGCGCCTCCATTACCAGTCTGTCATATTTTAAAGCAACGGCAAAGTGTGTCGGATTGGTTACAACCACATCCGCTTTAGGTACTTCGCGTATCATGTTCCGCATAAGTATGTCCCGCTGCATCTCTCTCATTCTGGCACGCACATGCGGATCACCCATTGTTTCTTTAAATTCCTCTTTAATCTCCTGCTTGGTCATCTTCAATGATTCCATAAACTCCAGCTTCTGGAAAAAAAAATCGGGGACAGAAATCACAAGAAGAAGAACCGCGCTCCATACAATTATTTTAAATCCCATGAATGATATATTCTTCACTGCAAGGGCTATGGATATATTCGGAGTTTTAAGTATCTCCTCAAAATCATTTGCAATAATCAGGTAAGAAACAAATCCTATAACCACAATCTTAACAATAGACTTCACAAGATTCACAGCCACCTGTCTTGAGAAGAAGATCTTCTTAATCATGGTGGCCGGATCAAATTTAATTTTACTCCAGTCGAGTTTCAGAGGATGAGTCGACACCTGAAAACCGACCTGGGATATCTCTGCAATAATAGCGCCCATATTCGCCGCAATAAAAACAGGAAGGAGGAGCTTTCCCGATTCCAGTATAAGCTTGAGTAACTCAATTTTGATATTTCTCTCGCTGAAAGATAATTTTGAAAAAGATGAAAAATAGTACTTTGTAATCATCGCCAGTGAATCGTACATCCAGGAGCTGAAGATAAAGATTACAAAACATCCCGCAAGCACTACAACTGCCTGCGGGTACTCCATGGTCTTTACGACCTGGCCTTTCTCCCTGGCCTCGCGAATCTTTNNTCGGTCGGCTCCTCTGTCCGCCCTTCATCCTCAGCCGCGAAGAGCTGAAGATCCAGTCTGAAATCTTCAGGAATTTCCTCTCTGCCCAGATAATATTTTTCAAGAAATTCGGTCATCTCTTCTTTATCCCGGCCAGTTCAGCAGCACATTTGTCAGCATTTTGAAACTCCTTTCAATACCAACCTGCATAATCTTTATTATAAGAGGTGTTGTAACAATCAAAAGTATAAAAGCTGCGAAAATCTGAAACGGAAAACCAAGCATCATAATATTCATCTGCGGTGCGGCCTTGGCCAGCACCCCCATTGCAACAGTAATTAAAAAAGAAATAGCAACTATGGGAAGAGCTATTTTTAAAGCCACTATAAACATTCCGCTGAAAGAGTATGAAATAAACTTCAGGAACCCCCCTGTAGCCCCTCTGCTTACTCCGAATAAAGGAGCGAGTTCAAAGGATCGGCAGACTGCCTCAATCAGAAAATGGTGGCCATTAATCATAAGAAAAACAAGGATACCTATAAAGTTCTTTAACTGCCCTATAAGAGGCACAGATACCTGTGCAAGAGGATCAAAAACCTCGTTTATACCGAATCCGATCTGCGCCGCGTAATACTGCCCTGAAACCTGAAAAGCCGCGAATACAATTGAAACCAGAAACCCGATAAAAATTCCTATCATTGCCTCCTGAAGCACCATGAGATAATAAAGCCCCATGCTCGAAGGCACCTTTATTGCCCCCGCTGCAATTACGGGGAAAACAACGAGTGTAATAAAGAATGAAAGCATGGCCTTCATCCTGAACGGAATAACCCCACTTGAAAAAAATGGGGCTATCATTATCATTGCATTTATCCTTACAAGGACAAGGAGAAACGCCTGAAAATTAGTGACGAAATATTCCATCTATCCCGTCTCACCCTACTCCGATTTTTTCAATGAGCATAAATATATTATTCGTATAATTTACAAGGACCCGTATCATCCATGAGCCCAGCAGAATAATGGTCAGAAATATTGCTATAATTTTAGGTACAAACGTCAGTGTCTGCTCCTGTATGGATGTGGTTGTCTGAATAATTGATATGATAAGACCCACGAACATACCAACACCGAGGATGGGCGCTGAAACAATGAGCACCGTCATCAGCGATTCTCTCATTATTTTAATTACAAGCAGATCGGTCACGGAATTCCTCCATCAATTATCTGAAAGATCTCACAAGCTCATAAACGAGCAGGTTCCATCCATCAACAAGGATAAATAAAATCAGCTTAAACGGCAGAGAGATCATAACAGGGGGGAGCATAATCATACCCATTGCCATAAGTGCACTTGCAATGATCATATCTATTACAATAAAAGGAAGAAAAAGAAAAATACCTATTTCAAATGCTATGCGGAGTTCACTTATCATGAAAGCAGGTATCAGGCAGTAAGAGGGTATATCCTTCCTTGATTTAGGTTTTTCAATTTTAGAAAGTTTTACAAAGAGAGCAATATCCTTCTCTCTTGTCTGTTTAAACATAAACTCCCTCATCGGCTCCATTCCCCGGTCAAAAAACTGTTGATTGGATATCTTTCCGTTGAGGTAAGGCTGAAGGGCCTTATCGTTCATTTCTGTAAGAGTGGGAGCCATTATAAAAAATGTCAGGAAGAGCGAAAGGCCGACTATTACCTGGTTAGGCGGCATCTGCTGCAGAGAGAGAGCACGTTTAACGAAATCAAGTACAATCACCACCCTGGTAAATGCGGTCATCATAATTATAATTGATGGAGCCAGTGTCAGTATTGAAAGCAGAAAGAGAATCTGCAGACTGAGCGCAACATCCTTTGGCCCCGTTGCTTCACTTATGTTGAAAGCAATTTTTGGGATCGGCATATTAACCCCGCCGACATTCTGTGCAAAAAGCGCAGCCGGGATCATTACAAGAGCTGTTATAAAAATGTAAAAATACTTTCTATTCTTCATCTTCGTCATTTATTGTTTTCAGTCTCTTCTTCTGTTTATCCAGGTAACTCATATCAAAATCTTTTGAGGAAATTTCCTGGACTACCGCTTTACCCCTGCCGTGGTCTCTCCGCTCACTTATCTTATCCTTCACATCATGGAAACGGCCCACTACCCATCCCACCTGGTCAGAAATAAAATCCTGGAAAGTGAGATCCTTAACCGGAGTTGACCTGGAACTGAGAAGCCTGATCCTGTCGATCTCCTCCTTCTCCTTAATCTCTGTAAGCATGCTGATACCGCTTTCAGAAATACCGAGCAGGTAAACTTTACCTGCTACATCAATAAGCTGCAGAGATCTGTTGGGCCCCACCGGAACCATTGAAAGTATCTTGATAGCTTCATGCCCCGATAACTGGAGCCCGGCTTTCTGTGTCACAAACTTGTAGAACATATAAAAGCCGCCCACAAAAAGTCCCAGAACAATAAGAGTCTTGAATATCATCCAGATAACAGACTCCTCCTCAACCTGCGGCCCGAAATCCTGGTCTTCAAAGCCCTGCCCCGGCACCTTCTCCTCGGCCTGCGTATTGTTCTGTGTGTTATTTACCGTGTTATTCTGTACATTCTGATTTCCGTTCTGCTGCGAATATAATGGAGCCGCATAAAGGGAAAGAAGAGCTGAAAACAGTAACACTGAAAAAAACCTCGTAAAAAAGGCTAAATTAAATTTTATATCTGAACGATAAGATAGTGATGAATTATGTCTCATATTTTTCCAGTTTAACACAAAAATTTTCCCTGCAAAACAAAATAATAAATGATTATCACAATTTAAGAAAAGTCTTTCCGGACACCTGTGAAATTATCTGTTTACGGATTTGAATCTCTCATCCTGACTCACTATATCTGTAACCCGGACACCGAAATTTTCATCGATAACAACAACCTCACCCTTGGCTATGAGCTTTCCGTTAACAAGGAGGTCAACCGGCTCACCAGCCAGTTTATCAAGCTCAATAATGGAACCTTCACCAAGGCCAAGTATATCCTTTACAAGCTTGGTTGTACGGCCAAGCTCAACTGTCATTGTCATTTCAACATCAAGGAGCAGACTTATATCGCCATACCCCCCTGTTGTTATGCTTTCACCCATCTGCGGAAAGCGGACAGAGCTTATCTGCGCCTGCGGGGTCTGGTACTGATACTGCGACTGCTGCTGCGGCTGCGGAGCACCGATTGAACCTAAAGTACCGGCAATACCTGCATCTATTATATGGTACAGTTTGGAGCTCATCACACCGTCGATAACCATATCATAAGTTATCTTGACAACTTCACCTGCCGGAAGCTGAAGCTCGGCAGAATTTCCGGCAACAGAAACCACAGCCGGTGTTGTACTTATTCCTCCCCCCACCTTGCCGCTGAACTGCGTGGCAAGAGATGAAATAAGCTGATTGGTAAATTCCTGAATTGTACTCTGGTGAGCATCAGTGATCTCAGCAGGCGGAGTTCCTGTCTCATCACCCATCATAAGCGATGAGATTATCCCTGCATCTCGATAATTAAATATAACCAGGTTCTTTCCTGAGACTGAACCTGTATAGTTTATGGCGACCTGTACGTACCTGCCGCGGAAATCATTCTTAACAGCATCCTGGGTTTTCGCTTCAACAACCGGATTGGAAAAAACAAGGTTTCTCCCACCGAGATACCCGCTGAGTGATGGAGCAACAAGAGATATTGCCGAATTGACAATATTTTTAATATTATTCTGCTCTCCAGGAGTAAAAGAGGAACCGCCCCTGGAAGGGGGAGCATCAAAGCCCATTGACGGTTCAGGACCTGAGACTATATCATCAGCACCCTGCAGCAGAGCATCAATTTCGTCTTGTGATAAGGAGCCGTCTCCCATACTTCCCTCCCGGAAAAATCTCTATAACTTAAAACTAATTTATAAGATATTCTTTAAAATAAACTTCCTTAATCTTCCCTGCGATCATTCGAAGATTAATATGAGCTTTTATCTCTTCAGACAGGGTGATCATATCACTCTTGTCATTCAACTCGTCAATAGTCTTCCCCTGGAGAAGAACATTCACTATATGCTGAATTTCATCTTTTCTGTTCCCCAGTTCCGCACTCATTACCGGGTTTGCCTCATAAGCAAGCGAAATCTGCAGCTTGATAAAATGAGGTTCAGCGTCAGCAGTGGCCTTTGAAAAAGCGGGAAGTTCAAAAGTCGCAAGTGGTTCGGGCGGAGGAGCCGCAATTATATCCTGGCTCTTCTGGTATCTGCTCTCCTGTATATTGCTGGAAACAAGAAAAGATATACCGACCATAAGAACAATCAATATTATCCCGCCAGCCACATAAAGAAGTATTTTTACGATTTTGGATGTGCCGGCATTACCGCCCGACTCCGATTCGGAACCTTTCCCCTCTTCATCCATTAAATCTCTATCGTCATCACCCATAGCCAACCGCCATTTAATATTAT
>DINC01000275.1:0-1372 GCA_002425885.1 Spirochaetia bacterium UBA5550
CGGGATAAACTTAAAAAATATTTAAATGAAGAGTTTATCAATGAAGTTTTAAAAAATATTAAGACAAATCTGCTGCCGCAGGAGATATTATCAATTGCCGGCATAGTTTTTGAAAAAGGGAATGTTGATTCAACTCTTCTACCGGGAGGATTTAATAACGGACTCTATGTTGTTGATGAAGTCAGTTACAGAACATATCAGCAGGAGTTTCTGACAAAAATTGTTACAGATTCTGATTCAGATCCTAATGTAAAGATAAGCATACTTAACGGGACAAGCATACCCGGACTTGCGAGGAAAATGAGAAACGATCTCATAAGAGACGGCCTTAATGTTGTTGAATTCGGCACATCAAATTTTCCGTTTCAGAAAGATTCAATTATAATATGCAGAAAATGTGATATCAAAGCAGCAAATAAAACCGCAGAAGTAACAGGTATAAATAAAATATACTTTGTAACTGACACAACCCAATTAAGTAATGTTTTAATTATAATCGGCGAGGATATGGCAGGTGACAAAAAAGGGAGCTGATAAAGCTATAATAGAATTAGGTAAGAGATGTCTGGTTTTCCTGGATGAAAAGAAAGCAGAACNNTACTGTTTTTATGGATCTCAGAAAAGTAAACACATATCTGGATTTTTTTCTTATTGCAACAGGAAATTCAAAAATTCATTGCCGGGCTCTTGCCAGGGATCTTGAAAGATTTGCCATCTCTGAAGGATTAAAGATGAATGGTAATCCGGATTATAATTCAGAATGGATTATTATAGATTTCGGAGAAATCATTGCTCATATTTTTACAGATGAAATGAGAAGCTACTATCAGCTCGAAAGATTATGGGCTGATGCTGAAAAATATTATTTTGAAGCTAAAGGAGAAAACCGATGAGCAAAAACGGGACAACAAATATCAATGATGTACTCAAGGAATTTGCTTCAGACGGCACTTTAACATGTATGAAGGCTTTTGAGATAGTCAGCGAATATAGTATGTTCCCTGATATTCTCGGCATGGCAATTGACAGCAATAAAATCAAGCTTAAAGGATGTCAGCTCGGTCTTTTCGGGCATGGAAACTCAAAACTTATCAGAGCTGCCGAAACAGTCTCTGAGGAATTGGAGAATAAAATTTACAGTATGCTTGAGGATGAAAAAATGCCCTGTGCAGCAGCATGGAGCATCGCATCTGATTTAAAAATAAGTAAACCTGATGTAGCCTGTGCATGTGAAAAACTTAAGATTAAAATCTTCAAGTGTCAGCTTGGCGCATTCTGATTTTACTGATAACAGTCTGCAACTTCTGATAATAATTATTTCTACAAAAGTAGAACAGAGAAAAAACCCTATGTACTAAGGGTTTTTTCTCTG
>DINC01000275.1:1412-1590 GCA_002425885.1 Spirochaetia bacterium UBA5550
CTCTTTTACCGGATCAAAGAAATACAACGGATCTTTAATTTTCTGCGGATCAAAACCTTCATTCTGAAGACTTGACTTAACCTGTTTAAAACTTGTTGTGGCATCCTTTTCTTTTCTAATCCTGATAAAATACGGGCGGGCGTAAACAGGCAGATTTTCAGAAACATATTTCGAGAAA
>DINC01000275.1:1633-3076 GCA_002425885.1 Spirochaetia bacterium UBA5550
CAAGCGCCGCCATACCGGCTCTCCCTTCGGTATTTTTAACAGTAACGCCATATACATTTGAATCTTCAAACGCGCCGAACCTGCTTAATATATCAGATACCTCATTTGTAGCAACCACTTCACCTTTCCATTTAAAAGTATCACCAAGCCTGTCTACAAAAGAAACATAATCTTTTTTGTGAAGTTTAAAAAGATCTCCGCTGATAAAATAACTGTCCCCTTTTTTAAATACATTTTCTATAACTTTTGAATTTGTTGCATCTCTGTTATTCTTATAACCTGAAAAAGGATTTGTATGATTTATTGCCGCGAGAAAAAGCCCATTTTCTCCCGGTTTGCACTTAACAGCAAAACCTTTTTCATCCCGCAGGATCTCTTCTTTTTCAATATCATACTTTACAACTTCGCCCATACGTATACCCGCTGCCGTAAGGCGCCCTATCATTCCCGGGACACCTTTAAGGTTGGTTAAAGCTCCGACACCTTCCGTTGCTCCGTAAACTTCAATGATTTTTTCTATTTTAAACCGGTTCTGAAATTCAACCCAGTAATCGCCCCTCAGCCCATTCCCGAGAATATATTTCAGAGGGTTATTCCCGTCGTTTTCTTTAGGTGGCTGATTATTCAGATACCTGCATAGTTCTCCAATATATATAAAAAGAGTCGCATTATATTTCCTTACATCATCCCAGAATGCTGAAGCTGAAAATTTACGTCTCATGGCAAATGTTCCGCCGTGCATAACAGATGTGGGCCAGGCAATATTAATACCGCTGTTATGATAAAGCGGAAGACACATATATTGTATATCAGATGATAGTGCCCGAAGACTGAATCCGCCGGCAGCATAACCTAACTGCAGCCATTTCTGATGTTTCAGCTCTGTTGCTTTTGGCATCCCGGTTGTTCCGGATGTATAAATGTACTCAAGAGTATCTTTTGAATTAATTGGGGGTTGTATTACCGGATTAGATACAGGCTCCGCTGCAAGGAGAGGAGCAAGATCTTCGAAACCTGCCGGCACTTTTATTTTTTTTTCTTCACATTCAATAAAAATTGTTCCCGGTTTTTTGAGCTTAATTTCTTTCTTAATTTTTAAGATCTCCTCCAGATATTCATGTCCTATTATCAGTGCTCTTGCATCTGCGATATTGATAGCATGAACAAGAGTCTGACCCTTAATATTATTATTCAGAAGTGCCGGAATAACCCCGGTTTTAGCAAGTCCGGCATGTATAAGAAGAAACTCCGGCCGGTTGTCCATCAGAAGGGCAACTGTGTCGCCTTTTATGAAGCCCCTTTTCTGAAACATGTGAGAATAACGGTTTGCAGCTTCGTTGAATTCTGTATAGCTTATTTTTCTGTCTTCAAAAAGAATCAAGGCTTTATCTTTATATTTTGCAGCCTGCTGCTCAATTATACTTCCGACAGAAATCTCACACC
>DINC01000106.1:0-185 GCA_002425885.1 Spirochaetia bacterium UBA5550
TTTCAATATTATTTTCAATAATATTATCTTCTATGTTCCAGATTGTATTTTAATTATTTATAAAATACTTAATTGTCAACTGTTTTTTTTAAAAAAAAAAGGTTTTATTGAGGGAAACCTGATTTTATTGAATCTCACAGAACAATTATTAATATAAAAGCATTTAAGATAAACAGCAGATCAGG
>DINC01000106.1:205-2970 GCA_002425885.1 Spirochaetia bacterium UBA5550
AAACCTGTCCTGCTGTAATGATTGATTATCTGAATATCTTTGACTTATTAGTAAGTAATTCGGAGTTGAGAGTTTCAAGGCAAAGATATAAACTTTCCTCTGCTGCGGCCTGAACTTTTGTATTTGAAGATTTAGATGCAGAGTATTTTGCAAATCCTGCGGTCCACCCCATGGGATTAGATTTGGCGATTTTTGAGCTGATTGTTTTTTTCCAGAGAACAGAGCCGCTCCCTTTTTTAACTATGCACTGGAGATGCAGATCTACTGATTTTTCAGAAAAAGTAAACCGTCCCATGTCCATGCTTGTGGCAGGATCAATTTTCAGTTCTATAATGTATGGAAAGCTGCTTGAGCGGGAATCAATTTTTTGCACTTTATTAAATATTCCGGATAATGAATTATAGGCGTTAGGGATAAGTGCTTTACCGATTGCCACTAATCTGTACTCATCAGTCGGACCTAGTGGGCCTACCAGCTGGTGCCTGATAATATAATTGTTTGTATCATTGTCTGCATATAGCCCCACGGTTAAGGGTATTTTAGGATCGTTTCCTGTAAATGACATTTCAGGATTTACGGGAATGGTGACTGCCTTTGGAACGCAGCCCAGTACAAAAAGTGTACTTATAAAAAAAAATGATAAAGCGAATAAAAATAAAATACTGCTGTTTTTCACGTTATACCTCCATTAATCTTTTAAACGCGGGTAGTTTAAAATGCGTTATTCCGTAATAAAAAAAGCACTAATATAATATTATTTACGGATAAATTAAAGATAGAAAAGGTTTTTGGAAAAGTCCAGTTTTTTTAATTTTTTATTCTTTAAGTTTAAGTATCGCGTCAGCGCATCTTATACCATCTACAGCGGAGCTTACTATTCCACCGGCGTAACCGGCGCCTTCCCCTGCGGGATATAATCCGTTTAAAGATACTGACTGATAGTCTTCACCACGCAGAATCCGGAGAGGTGAGGATGTGCGTGTTTCCGCGCCGATAAATATTCCGTTTTCAGAGATGAATCCGTTCATCCTTTTGTCGAAATATTCAAGGGCAATGCGCATTTCAGTGGTTATCCATTGAGGGAGGACGGCCTCCAGCCGGGAGGGTGTCACTCCGTTACTGTATGATACTGCCGGGAGTTCCCTGTCGGTTTTTTTCTTTATGAAAGAAAGGACAGACTGCGCAGGGGCTTTATACTCTCCTCCGCCTGCCCGGAAAGCCATCCTTTCAATATTCCGCTGGAAATCGATCCCGCCGAGTAAATCCGGGCCGGTGTCTTCTTTTGTTACTGTTACTACAATTGCCGCATTGGAAAGAGCTGAACCCCTGTCAGACATGCTCATCCCGTTGGTGCAGAGCAGGTTCTTCTCTGATGATGAGTTTATAACTGCTCCGCCTGGGCACATGCAGAAGGAATATATCCCGCGTCCGGTTTTTTTATTGTTCCATGTGAGGCTGTATTCTGCAGCGGGAAGCATTTTTGCGTAACGGCTCTTACCGTATTGTATGCTCCTGATAAGTTCAGCAGGGTGCTCAATGCGGGAGCCAACGGCAAATCCCTTTTTTTCCAGGGTGATTTTACTATTATTCAGCATTTCGTACAGATCCCTTGCAGAGTGGCCCGGAGCCAGTACGACATGATCAGATTTATACTCCCTGTTGTGCGATGTTGCGACTCCGCAGATTTTTCCGTCAGTAATGAGGAGATCGGTCACTCTCTCTGAAAAGCGGAACTCTCCGCCGGATTCGGTTATTTTTATACGGATGCTTTTTATTATATCACGGAGCTTATCAGTGCCTATGTGGGGCTTTGATTCGTAGGCTGCTGATTCCGGCGCTCCGTTCTCTATAAGTTTTCTGTAAAACCAGTCGATCTCAGGGCGGTTTATCCGTGTGGTTAGCTTGCCGTCGGAGTATGTACCGGCTCCCCCTTCTCCGAAAAGGACGTTGCTCTCTGGATCAAGAATTCCATCTGATTCAAGAATTTCGATGTCACGCATCCTCTCTTCAACAGGTTTACCTCTTTCGAAGATTGTGACTTCCATGCCTGATTCGATTAGACGGAGTGCGCAGAAAAGGCCCGCTGGCCCTGCTCCCACTATGATGACTCTTACCCTGACCGATGCTCTGGGCTGTTGAAAAATTTCAGATTCAGTGTAGACCTTTACCTCTTCATAGTAATTAAGTACACCAGCTGTGTCAGCCTCATCAATATCAATGAGTATGCGGTATCTCCAGTGTATATCATTTTTATTGCGTGCATCAAGGGATTTTTTCAGTATGCGAAATGTGGTGATTTTTATTCCGTACTTATCTTTTACAAGCTGCGGGATTATCTCCTCGCTTCTGTCGGGGAACAGCCTTATATCATCTATGGTCAGGAGCATCAGGCTAAGGCTGTGAAGAGTGAGCCCGGTTCAATATATGGCCGGGAATTCTGCATTCTTCCGTTTGAGTTGTACGCAGGCTCCTGGCTGGAAATGAGGTTCATAATTTCATTCTTTTTATCTTCTGTCGGTTTGAAATATACAGGTTCACCGCGGAATTCGGGAGCCTTCGTGATTTTCTGAACCTTTCCGGCGTTATAGCCGGGCCAGATATAGCTTTTATTTGAAACAGCTGATGTCTCAGCTGATCTCCGGAATGATATTTCTGATAAACCGTTAGATATATTCATATATCAATTATCGGCATTAATTGTATGGAACTTTAATCATATATAAATAAAGAAAAAAAACCGGATACTGATTTATGCCGGTAAAAAG
>DINC01000158.1:0-20201 GCA_002425885.1 Spirochaetia bacterium UBA5550
ATTTTTTAAGAATTTATATGTTTCGGTTTAATTCCGGTCAAGTATTTTCTCGCCCTTTATTTAATATCAGCAGTTACCGGTTTATGGCTTCATAATTTTTTACAGGGTTCGCGTAACCCTCAATTACTAATGCACGGATTTCCTGAGAGAGCCTTTTTATCCTTTCATTAAATTTATTTTCGTCACCGGAATTGTAAAATGCGCTGTAATTAGATGTGTTGTTCTGAATATCAAATGCAAGGTAATTGACAGACCATAGGTGATATGATAGGTGTATGGCTCTGTCGAGTTCCTTTGCTATATCCTTTACTGTCGCTCCGGTAATATTAAAGGGGCGCACAACAGAGTAATGTACACGCCCCTTGTATCCGGTAATGCCGCTGTTTATACTTGCAAGGTCATCAGCCGCACTTTTTTTCTGTCCACCGGCCTTTCTCTGCTTGATTATTTCCAGGGCTTTAAGCCTGTCGCATGGATCAAACTCGTATGATACGGCCACAGGTGTAAGGTTTACCTTTGTTAAAAAATCGGGGAGGGTGAACCTCTCTATCTGTGAAAGGTAGAGCATGCTTATAACTGCGGGGTTTGTGATGTCGTTGCCGTCTTTTGCTCTACCTTCCTTCTGTGCTATCCATACTGATCTCATCTGTTGCATGGTGTGGTAAATGTAGCCGGAGAGGTGTTTCACAGATTCAAGCTGTTTAGCAAGCGGCAGGTTTCTTTTGACAATAAATGATTTGTTAATCCTTATCATCCCTGTGACAAATTCATTGATCAGCAGATTGTCTCCAAAAGCAATTTCAACGCTGTCAAGCCCCTTAGAGAAAAGGAGATAGTTGAGAAGCGCCGGGTCAAGTGTGATGTCCCTGTGGTTTCCTATGAAGAGGTATCCCTTTTCTCTTTCAAGCTTTTCAAATCCTGAGCCTGTGAGTGAATCTATGGTATTGCTGATTACAGGCTCGAGCATAAATTTCAGAACAATCTCTTTCTGAAACTCCTCCACTGTTTTTATCTTTTCAAGGGTTTTTCTGAAATTACCGGTAATCTCTTTTTTTTTATCCTCACTGTAAAATGACATATACTGCCCGAGGAGTATATTTATATTGGTTTCATAATCGGGGGAGTTGAGAAAACGTTTAAGAATATCTTCAACCTCGCTGTCTCTATAGGGCCTGATATCATCAAAGAGACGGTCTTGTTCGGTGTAGTTGTACATAATCCTCTTAAATAAAACAGAATAAAAAGTTTAAAGGTTTTACAATTTATTAGCCGGGATAAGTGTGATTATAACCCTCCTGTGCTTCTGTCAAGTTCATCAATAACTGTATTCCTCACCATCTGCGCTGTCTCCGTGATTGTAAGAGATGCAAATGAGCTGTAGGGTATAGCTGGGAGAACCTTGAGGGAGATCCTCTTTGTTCCGTTAAGCGTAAGGCTGTATTTCGGTAGAGCCTCGCATGTCCCTGAAATTACAACAGGAAGGATCGGGAGCTTCAGTCTGTGCGCAAGCATAAAGGCGCCGGGTTTGAAAAGCCTTACCTTGCCTGTTGTTGATCTTGTCCCTTCAGGGAAGAAGAACACCGGACTCCCGGATTTAAGCCTCTCTTCGCAGTCAAGCATCATCTGTTCAACACTGTCTCTGTCACCTCTTTTGAGCGCCACATAACGGTTGAGACGCATTGTCCACCCGATAAAGGGTATCTTCAGAATCTCCGCCTTGGATACCCATTTGAAGAGCCTCATGAGCCTGCATGCCACAAGTATGTCAAGCTGCGACTGGTGGTTGGAGACAATTATGAAGGCTTCCCCTTTTTTGAAATTCTCCTTTCCGCTGATTTTTATCCTCCATGTCGGTACTATCCATGTGTACATTGATCCCCACAGGCAGGTATAGAGGTGCAGTATGGCCCGTCTTTTGTCAAAGGGTGATGTCACCAGCCATATTATAAGTGCAGGTATAAAAAGCAGTATTGCTGTAATACAGAAATAAAGTAGAAAAATATATGTTACAGTTTTATTGATCATAGCGTGTCGTCTCCTTCAGTTCGGGGTATATTCCCGGCAATGTCAGTTGAGGAATATCTTCCCTGAACTTTTTAGTTGCTTCCCTCATCGGCGTTTACATTTTTTACCGCAAGCCCGTTGAAGATTAAATCTGTAATAACAGGGAGCTCATCTTTCAGCGGGTATGACATGTTATTGTGATACCATTTATGCGCCACACCCTCAATGAAACCAAGCAGCCCGTAGAACAGAGTATTGAAATCTGTAATTTTAAGCTCCCTTTTTTTATCAAGTGCAATAATACGCTCCTTGATCATCGGCAGGTGTTTTATTATATAATCATAGAACATCAGTGGAGTGGACATTTCTGAATTTACACCCTCAAGCTGTATGAGCCTGTAAACCACATGGTTTGATTCAATAAACTGGAGCCATGTACTGACCATCTCTGTAATCTGGTTCATCACGCCTGTCTCTTCGCTGAGTATACGGTTCATTGCCAGTGAGATTTTTTTAAACTTCTCCTTAACCAGTTTGGACAGAAGCTCATCCTTGCTTTTGAAGTACCTGTAGAATGATCCTTTGCCTACCCCTGATAGCGCTACAATGTCATCAATGGTTGTGCGATGATAACCCTTCTCGCCGAAAAGGGTTATGGCTGCGTCATAGATTTTTTTCTGCATCTCCTCGGATGTATTTTTTTTTCTCTCCTCCCGTTTGGGAGGGGAGGGGACTCGCTCCATGAGGAGCTTTATCTGAGCTGCGGGTATTGTCAGGTCAGTCACGCCATGCTTCTCAGCCTCTTCAGCAGCAGTCTTTATCAGCGCAAATGCCTCACCAGGCAGGCCTTTGTTCAGCAGGTAGTCTATTATTTCAGCAAGGTAGACTGACATCCATTCGCTCAGCCTGAAGTCATGGCCGTTCTCCTCTTCCTCAACACGTTTTTTCTCAATCGCTTCATTGAGTTTAAGGCGGAATGAATTTTCGTCAAGCCTCCCCTCCGGCGAAAAGTAGTTTCCTATTTCAGCATAGAATTTCATCCGTTCAATCCTTGACCTGTTAAGGATATTTACTTTCTTTTCCATACGCATACTCCCTGTTATTCTGTATCTGTAATGCCGAATGCTTTTTTACATCTTTCACCTGCAAGGACAATCCCCCTTGAGAGGTGTTCCCTGAGTTCACTGATATCATCAATGAGCCAGTCAATCACCCCTGTACCCATGGCGTCGTTGCATGCAAGTGAATCCGCTGTATATTTATCGACAAAGCTTTTCTTTAAATTTTCAGCTTCTGCGGTTTTATTTCCATCTATAAGCTTCTGATACTCTTTTTTCCGGAGCAGATCGAATGCAGCGTTTGCTCCCAGTACTGACATCATGGCATTCCTTCGCGCTAAATAAACTATACCCGGACGCAGGTAGCCGTTGAATGCCTGTATAAGGCGGCCGCCGTAATTCTGATTTAAAATCACGGAAACCACCGGAACCCTGCCGAGAATATTGGCATCAAGGGATTCGGCGCCCACTGCCTGTATCCTGAAGCGCTCCTCCTTCGATCCCGGGACAAACCCGGAAGAATTGGAGAGCATCACTATGGGTATGTTGTGCCTGTTCAGAAACTCCGTGAATACCCTGAACTTCTCGGTACCGGCGGAATCAGCTCCTCCCCCTCTTGTGAGAGGCTGGTCAGCAATTATTCCCGCTGTTTTACCTTCAATCCTTCCAAGACCTGTAACCAGGGTGGGGCCTGATACCGGGTTGTTCATCTCCCTGCCGAATTCGATAAAAGTTCCACTGTCGCATACAGGTTCAATTACAGATTGAATAATATCGAAAGGTTCAGACGCATTATCCGGTACTGCCGGTATCCCACCTGCCTTATAACTTCCTCCGCTGGAGGGGGTACTTATCATGGATATTACTCTTCCTGAAATGTCAAATGCATCTTTAAGGCTGTTTACAATGAATGTGGAATTTTTACCTGCAAAAATCCGTTCCTTTTCGCTTAAGCTTTCAGGCCCCACAAAGATTATAACATCAGCGGTGCTGTTTAGAGAGCTCTCCCTGAGGCCCTGGAGATCTGTAATTATATGTATTCTGATCCCTCTGCGCTCAGCCAGTGCTCTGTGTAGATCAATTACCGGACGGGTATTGTTCAATTTGCTTATTCTTGCACTGTTCTGCATCCGCTTACCGAAGATCAGGATCTGGTGCATCCCTGTGCGGTATGCGATGCGGAGAATCTCCCTTGCCTTGATGATTGATGCATAGACCCTGAGCCCGGAGTTTGTTCTTGGCGCCATTATTACAACACCGCATCCTGCAATGCGGGCTGCACCTCCGATGAGGGCATTCCCGCCATAATACTCCTCTTTAAGGGGGAGAAAATTTCCCTGATCCACGTTGCTTGTTATATCAGATTCATTGATGATTATTGAACCTGTTTTTTTATCTTCATCTTTATGTGCCGGTTTTATCCGTTTAATATTGCCCAAGGCAGATGATGCAGAGAGCAGAGACTGTATCGCCTTTACGCGGGATATGAGTTCAGGTTTATCCCGGGCGACTATATCAATAACCCCTGCCCATTTTCCAAGTACCTGCGCTCCCCCTATATCATAATTTGATATATTCTCCCCCATGACTGACTTTATTACGTTGGAACCTGTCAGTACCCTGTATGAATTTTCGGAGTTCAGGAGCACCTGGAAAGTTGCCTGGCTTGAACCGTAGACATCAAGGCCTGCTGATGCGCCGATCCCCACAGCTATAAGAGCTGTTCTCCCATTAGAAACAGCGAGCCGTGCAATCTCATCCATGCTGTTTATCTCGCTGAATAATGACCTGAGAAGGGGATCCGGTGCAGCGTTGACATATTTCAGGAATTCATTGTGCCCTGTATTCCCCGCAATAAGCGAGTTCATCATAAAGCCCTCTGCCCCACGGTTAAGTGAAACAACACCCTGGTTAATATTAGCGCCTGCGCTGTCGTTCCATACGTAAAGGGGTATCCTCTTCAGTCCGGCGATGTACGCTGCTGCGCAGTATTTTCTCCCCTCAAGATCTCCTGTGGCTCCGCCGTTTACGCGGAAGTCCTTCATGTAGAAGAGCACTGTATCTCCATTCATGCTGCCGAGAAATATCCTTGAACCCGCAGGAGTATTTTTGCTGTTGCGGTCAATCGATTCAATAATTATCTCTTTTATTGAACCGGGATCAAGTGAATGCCCAGTCCACTCTTCGATGGGCCATTTGTTTGTGTTAAACAGCTTCTGTGTCGCACTGTCATTCATTGCGGGAACAGAGTATGGATTATTAATGTCCCGCTTTGAAAGAATATCCAACATGATGCTGTCGTTGTTCATCGTCACAGAGAAATCGTTGTTTAGGATTATATCTGTACCGGGATAAATTACATCGATATTTATAATTGCCTGCTTTAAAGTTCCGCTGTAAAATTCCTTTGTGAACTGCTCACACTGTTGCCGCAGATTGTCCGCAGTAATTAATCCCGGGCCGGCCGGCATCTCCCATGAAAATCGGCACCCTGAGACGAATATCTCCACGCGGTTTTCAGAACCGCTCTCCGTGCAGCCGGATAATTCCAGCTCTTTAATGCATGTGGACAGCCTCTCCGTAATACAGGTGTCGCTCCCAGTATCATCATAAGAGGTCATAGCGATAAAGGAACTCCTTTCACCGGCTGCGTCTTGAATCATGTAAAGAACCACACCCTCGATGTTTGAACTTAATCTTGAGACCTGGTGTTCCCGCTGAAGCCTCTCTATCCGTTTATTCAGAAAGGCTGAAAAATCTTCAGTGATGCCTCCGGGTATGATACCGGTTTCAGCAGGGGGGAGGTTCACATTCCGGGCCCCGGAAATTTTGTCGGCCATGCGGGAAGAGGGTAGGGCGCTGCCTGTATTCTCTCCTGCTGAAGAGAATATGCCAGGGGCTTCTTCCGGGTAGAAAGTTGAGATGACCCGGCGTATGAGCTTATGAGATGAATCATCAGATTCGCTCTGCGTGTGTTTGAAGAGCCTCCTGATCGCGAGAAGGGTTCGGTCAAGGTGAGGCGCAAGGCTTGCCACAATATGTACCTGTGAACCGACCCTCTTCCAGTATGTCTGGTAGAACTCCCCTGACTGTTTAAGCAGAAGAAAGAAATGGAGCGAACGGAGCCTGTCTATATACGAAGCGGCGTTAAGCGAGGCAATCCCGTAGGATGCCAGTATCCCGTCAATCTGCTCCCTGAACCTCGGGTGGTATTCTGTATCCTCTCTATCCCATCTTAAAACAAACCTATCGAGTTCATCTGAAAAGGAAAACCCGTCATCATAAACTATGGGTGAAAAAAGCCTCCTGATGCTGGTGTAATGAATAATAATATCATTTATTATCCCGGCCCTGTTGTCGTTTATTATCTCCTGCCATTTCTCCCGTGGTATCTTCTCTATTATACTGACAAGACGCTCTGTGAGCCGGGGGTGCTGAGTGTAACCATACACAATGGATTGGAAAAGAGAGAGCATCAGGTCAAAGTGCTTGTCAGTATCACCGTTTATTATCTCCTCGTATTTATCTGACAGAAGAAGTCCGAGGGTGCCCCCCGGGCCTGCTGTTGCCATGGTTTTTTTTCCGGAGGAGCTTTCACTCCTGTTACTGGAATCGTCTGGTTCAATATCGAAGAGGAGCTCCCCCTCCTTTATACTCCTCCCTGCTAATTCAGACGTAGATTCGCCATTTGCGCTGCTCCCTGTTACGAAACGTATAACTCCGCTTACCGGTGAAGTCAGGGTTGTCTCCATCTTCATTGATGAGAGTATTACGAGTGAATCCCCTTCCTTTACCCTGTCTCCGGGGCGCGGTACAGGGCCGCAGAAAGATACAAATGTCCCCTGGAACGGAGATTTAACCGCCCCTTTTGATATGCAGTTATTATCGCCTTCAGGGGTTACCTTAATTCGATAATACTCAATTTTGTTGCTGCTGTCCCTCATCCTTATGATAATGAGAGCGTTTGTCCTGTCGACTCTGATTCGCCGGGTTGAGTTCCGGAAAATAACAAGGTAATCATCCCCTCTTTCGTTGGAACTTTCAAGTGTAATCACACCTGAAAACTCACCATCTATGTATGAGTTAAATGTGTTCATTGATATCTGCAGATATTCAGCAGAATGGCTCTTGCCATTATAAACAACGCTGTATTCAGAAGGAGCAGTGATTGCCGGGGAACTTTCTGTTAAACCTTCATTCGCAGTTATAACGGCAAAATTATTAATTGATTCATGCAATAATCTGATATAGCATGTAAAACCGCCGAGAACAATATGTTCATTAGCTCCGGTTGTTATACGAGCCATTTCTGCCGGGGTCTTCTCATTGCACCCAAGTTCACTGTATTCATCAAGCAGGGTATTGGCGTAGTCACCATTTATAAATGCTGGGTGCCTTACAATCCTGAGAAGCTGGCTTATATTGGTTCTTACACCCCTGATGTAGAGTTCCTGAAGGGCTCTCTCCATCCTGATGAGAGCTTCATCCCGTGTAGCCCCGTGAGCAATCAGCTTTCCTATCATCGGATCGTAAGTGGGGAGTATGCTGTCACCCTCAGCAAATCCGAAATCACAGCGTATACCGTTAAATGTGGGAAGGTCGAGAGTAGTAATCCTCCCTGTTGAAGGGATATATTTTTTTTCCGGTTCCTCAGCGTAGATACGGCACTCTATTGCGTGCTTTCTTTCGAGTATGCGGTATTTTATCAGCTCGGCATTTTCAATCTCATTGCCACGGCCGTCAAAGTGGAGGATCTGCCACTTGGCGAGATCTATACCGAGAGACTGATCTGTCACTGCGTATTCCACCTGGAGTCTGGTGTTCATCTCCATAAATCCGAATTTTCCGGTTTCACTATCGATGAGAAACTCCACAGTACCAGCTCCGCAGCCGTTGCTGTAGCCTGATATTTTCGATATCTTTTCCGCTGCTGCGAGGAGAGACATTGAGGTGCAGTGATCCAGAAATGTATGTCCGCTCTCCTCAATTATTTTCTGGTTTCTCCTCTGCACCGCGCATTTACGTATCCCGATTGCGTCACCGTTGAAAACCTGTACTTCAATATGTACCGGCCTTACGAGAAACTTTTCGAGATAGAAAGTCCCGTCCCTGTAAAGATCGATTCCGATACGGTAAGCAGATTCAATCGCTTTATCGAGCTCTCCTGGAACAAACACCGGGTACATCCCTTTGCCCCCCCCGCCTGAACTGAGCTTTACTATAACAGGGTAGCCTATTTTTTCAGCCTCTGCATGCGCAGCTTCGGAATCGGGAGATGAAAAGGCGACTGAACTTTTAAATAGTGGAATATCATGCATGGCGACAAGTTTCCTTGCTGTAACCTTATCGCCAACCCTGCGCATGGTTTTGAAGTCAGGGCCCATGAATAATATCTCTTTACCTGTAATCTCTGAAACAATGCTGATCATTTCAACGAAGTCTGAATTCTCTGAAAGAAAACCGTATCCTGAATATATGGCGTTCGCACCGGAGAAAACAGCTGCTGCGATAATGGTTGAAGCATCAGAGTAGTTTGCCGCATCCCCTATGAAAACAACCTCATCTGCAAACTCATACCACGACTGCCCTTCATCCGGTGATGTTACAACTGCAACTGATCTTATGGACTCCTCATGAAGAGCGAGGAAAAAACGTTTTGCTATTTCTCCACGGTTTGCAATTAGTACTTTTTTCAGTTTTCCTTCTCTGCTAACCGTGGGCCTGGCGCCCTCTACTGCCATGTTCTCATTGCTCTGTCTGTTAAGCTTTTCTACAGCAAGAAGAGCTGCGGTAAATTTTGCATTTATCGATTTTATCCGGGGCGTAGCTCTGTATCCCCCGTCAAAATGAATTTTGCTGCAATTGATGGTATTCATTTTATCTTCCAGGTTATGTTTATTACAGATTTCACTGATTGACATGATGTTTAACCGGCAATCCTGAATTTTTTATCGATCCTTTCATTGTGAGGGACCCTGGTTATCTTTACCATGTCAAACCTGTCGATATCCATGTATACGCGCCCTTCGTAATCAGTAAGAAGGAGTGAGAATGTGGTGTTTTCATCATCAGAAGATATTTTTTTTGTGAAGCAGAGGTACTCCCTGTTTTTATCAGGTGACTGGTGAAATACCATCCTGTTGATTTTTGACGGAAGTATAATGTCGCTTGTGGTGAGCATCTCGAAGATCCCCCCTGTCTGGAACATGGCGTCAATGAGAACAACGTCTACAAGGAAAGAGGGATCTGTTATCCCTGCAAAGAACTCCCTTGAAGGGGCGTGCTTAATCCTTGTCACAAGGAGTTCACCGTCAAAGGAGTGTATACCCTGGACTGTTCTGAAAACTCCGTCCATGAAAAGTCTCTGGGGATGGTATATGGTCTCCTGGAAGTCAGCACCGTTTTCCACTCTGCCCGCATGAGGAACAGCAACAACCGGCTGTTCACTTTTTTCACCGAAGATGTAGCTGCCCTTGTAGTGCAGTGTCGGTTCTCCAGCTATGACACCAGCCGGATTTTTGAAGAGAGATGTTATTCTGCACTCTATTCCCCTGTCTGATTCCGCAGCAGAAGATGCTTCAATGAGCAGTTCCTTCGGGCGTCCTTTGAGAATTTTGATGCTGTAAGGAATAATAAAGTCCCTCAGCTCCCTGAGAAAAGCACCTTCCCCTGATAGCTTTGAAGCTGCTTCAGCCATTGTTTCAATACCTGTGGCACCTAAAAAAAGCGGGATACCATCTCTGGAGTGATCTTTCATGAATAGGTCACGGGTGAGGTCAATGGTCCTTGCAAAGGTCATACGCCCGCGTCCGCTCTCTATTACACTGTCAAGGAATGGCGCCGCAAAACTGACGGGTGAACCTGGATTACCTTCACTGATGCTGCTGCCCGGCAGTATCCCGTCACGGTCAAAAGACCTATCCGTTCCTGTGAATATCGATTCAACGGATTTTTCATCTCTCAGTTCCGCGAGAAAGAGTTCAATCCCCTGTTCAAGCGGAAGAAATGTCATTCCACGCTCCTTCAGAACCTTGTTCACTGTTTCATTTGTGGCCATACCTGCGCCCTCCCATGCTGTCCAGTCATAAACTTTGTAGGTTCTGCTTTTATGCACAGCCCTTTCGCGGAATAGAGACTTTGACAGCATCTCGTTAGCTCCGCTGTAGTTTATCTGCCCTTCGTTTCCGAACCGTGCCGAGACAGATGAAAATGCTGCGAAGAAATCATATTCTATTTTCGAAAGTGCTGAAATCAGGTTAAGTACGCCGTAACCTTTAACATTGAAAACCCGGTTGAATGAATCAAGTGTCATCTTTTCAATAACCTGGCTCTCCTCCATACCTGCTGCGTGTATTATGCCGTCTATCCTCTTATACTTTTTCAATGCCCTGCTTACAGAGTCGGATGAAGTGACATCCACTGCATGGTAATCGATTTTTACACCCATCTTTTTAAGCCTGGATATGTTGGAGTACGCAGTTTTAGTCTTCATAATCAGAGAGGCGGCATTTTTAATCTCAAGCGGTTTTGCCACAGGCATCTTTTTTTTCAGCGCGGAGATAATGAAGTTTTCATCAACTGTATCTGAAAGGAACTCCCTCTTCAGTGAATCGATGTCAAGCCTGTCGAAAATTATAAGCTTCAGATTTTTAAAACCGGATGCCATTTTCAGGAGTATCTCGAAGGTTATGCCCCCTGCGCCGCCTGTAACAAGGAGTGTTGAGCCGTCATGTATAAGAGATTTCCCGTTAGCAGCAGGCTCATCATTGAGTGTAAGGCCGAAACGCTCCCCGCCTCTGTAGCCAACTTCAACTCTGGTGTCTCCAGAAAGTATCTCCCTGATGAAGTTGTCAGTTGTTTCATCTATCACTTTCTCAGGGTGAAGGGCTGAGAAATCAACTGCCTTCACTACCGCGTCACTGAACTCCTTGTTTACTGTTTTAAGCATTCCGGCAATGGCTCCTGATACAGGGTTTATTCTCCCCGGATTTTCACAGTAAGGGAAGACAACGGAGTTGAATGAAAGCGATGCTATGATGCTCCCTTTTTGCCTTAGCTGTCCATTCATTGTTTTGATTATGATAAAGAGTGATTTAACTGATGATTCAATTGCTCCCGGAGTTGTATCCTCACCGGTGATGATAAAGTCCAGCGGGCTCAGGTGTATGAAAGAGTTTATATCTCTGTGATTTAAAGCGAACTCTGAAAGCTTTTTTTCCACATCAGCAGGATCTGTCATGTCTGCGATACAGTCCGCGTTTGCAAAGCCTATTGTGAAGACTTTGCCACCCTTTGATTTAATCTTCTCTGATATCTTCTCAGTGAAGCCGTAACTCTCCCTGCTTATAAGAAAGGTTTTCCCTTCAAAGGTGCGACTGTCACAGAGAACTCCCTCCAGCTGCTTTACAGAGATGGTGAACCTGTGTATCATGTTATCTGCGTTTTTTCCTGTTTTTACTGTTTCTGTTGTTTTAACAGCGTGTGCGGCAGGGGTGAGCTGATTGATTTTGGAAGAGATATATTCCACCAGTTTCTCAATAGTATTCATATCTGAGAGTTTCAGATCCTCTGGAACTTCGAGCGAGTATAGTGCAGAGATCTTTCCGAAGATCTCAACCTGCTTCACAGTATCTATTCCGAGATCAGCTTCAAGGTCAAGTCCATCCTCAAGCATATCAGGGGTATACCCTGTCTGCTCAGCAATGATATTTTTTATCCCCTCTTTAATCGAAGAGAGGCCGGGGCCTGCCATAATACTCTCTGTTACTTCTGAATGTGCCGGTGAAGATAATGTCACCTTTGATGCAATATATTCAACCAGCTTCGCGATTGTATTCATGTCTGAGAGTTTCAGATCCTCTGGAACTTCGAGCGAGTATAGTGCAGAGATCTTTCCGAAGATCTCAACCTGCTTAACAGTATCGATCCCGAGATCAGCTTCAAGGTCAAGTCCGTCCTCAAGCATGTCAGGAGTGTAACCTGTCTGTTCAGCAATGATATTTTTTATCCCATCTTTAATCGCAGAAATGTCAGGGTCTGCTATAGTTATTTCTGTTGCTTCCGGATGACCTGCCGGTGAAGATAATGTCACCTTTGATGCGATATATTGAACCAGCTTCGCGATTGTATTCATATCTGAGAGTTTCAGATCCTCTGGAACTTCAAGAGAGTAGAGTGATGAAATTTTTTCGAAGATCTCAACCTGCTTCACAGTATCGATACCGAGATCAGCTTCAAGATCCATGTCGTCCTCAAGCATGTCAGGGGTATAACCTGTCTGCTCTGCAATGACATTCTTTATTGTCTCCTTAATAGATGATGTATCAGCAGCAGGTGTATTCTCAGTATTTATTGATACTTCAGGTTCAGATTTTTTCTCCATGGTTTTAACATCTGCGGTATGCAGGGGTTTAACCGGCTCTTCAATGAGTGGAATTGATTTAATATCATCATTGCCTTGCGACCTGATGCATAGAGTTTTATTTATCAGTGCAAGTTCAGGTTTTTCATAACCGGAAACCTTTTTAAGCCATTCAAGGTACACCGGGTTATCTGCCGCGGTCTCATTAATCCTCTTTACGAAGAGCATTGAAAAGTGTGATCCGAATCCTGCCGCGAAATGAAGGCCGTAATTATAACTCTTTTTATCTCCCCTGCTGAAAGTGAGATCACTGAATTCCCGGGGGATATTTTTAAGATTTGCAATTGCAGGAGCTACACCTGACTGGAGCGCCTTTATCATAACCGGATCTTCAAGGCCTCCGCCCAGGGTGTGTCCTGTATAGCCTTTAGTGTTTGAAATAACTATGTTTTTATAGTGGCCGGGGTATGTCCCCTTTATGGCATCAATTTCAGCCTGGGCGCTGCCACCCACTGCAGGAGTGAATGTTTCGTGTGACATGAAGATCATTGAGCGAGTATATTCTTCCCTGTTAAGGCGATGCATCTTTTCAGCCCTGGTGATCATTTTATTCATAACACCCGCAATATGAGAAACATCTATCCTTGTGCCGTGAAAAGCGCTGTTCCCTGTTACGGTTGCGAGTATTTCAGCCTGCCCGGCGCGGCCCCGGTTTTTCACAGCATCAGCGCGTTCAACAATAACAGCCGCTGCTCCGCTTCCCAGAATTGTTCCGTTTCTCAGCGCATCAAAAGGTTTTGCAGCAGCTGAAACATTTTTTTCAACAGTTGCTGCGCCAATTGCAAGGAAGCCCGCGTAAAGCCATTGGCCAAGGTTTTCGGGATCAACAGATTCACTCCCTGTTACTATTACCCTTTCGCATCTCCCTGTCCTTATCCAGTCTTCAGCCATGCATATCCCCTGAGTCATTGAAGCGCATGCCGAGTTAAGCTGGGTGTTCGGGCCCTTGGCTTTTATCATCTGGGCAAACTGTGGCGCTCCCATAAATCCCATCTTCAACAGGAGGTTACGGTTAAATGAATAGTCCTTTTCAAAACCCTGATTTTTCAGGCTGAAAAACCATTCTGTCAGTCTCCCTTTGATCTCTTCATCCCTAACATTTTCCATTACGAGGTAATAGATCTGTTCAAAGAGCCTGTACGGGCCGTTGGCGTTTTTATGCATCGTGTAACGCTCAACTTCCCCGATTAAAGATTCAAAACCGGCGAAGATTGACGTGCGTATAACGCCTGTTGTTTCCTGCATCTCATCCGGTAGTGCATAACCGCTGAAGAGATAGCTCCCTGTGGATGTCTTTCTTTTCACTGGAACCAGCGGTATTCCTGCATCCCTGAGAGCCTCGAGCCCCGCTGCCATTGCAAGGGCATCTGATTTATCATTTTCAAATTCAATTCCGTAGTCACGCCTGTCGAAATGGCCAAGCTGGCCTGCGAGATGTACCACTTCATCTTCATTACTAAGTTTCTGCAGAACAGCGCTGCCGTCTGATTTTTTGTTTATCCTTGTTATTTTTTTGGCAAGCTGCATCTTCAGATCTTCATTGGCAAGGAGATCTATCCTGTTCTCCCCTTTAAGTATGCAGTTAAAATTATCATCAGAGAAGACTTCTCTCGATTTGCCAGGGAGCCCGATGGAAACACCACTTACTACAATGCTACCCGGATAGAAACCGAACTGTTCTATTTTTTCAAATTCCTTTAATAATCTGTGTCGTCTGTATTCATCGTATAGAAGGCTTTCTACATTATCTCTGTTATTTTCAAGGTATTCTCTGAATCCAGGGTCATCCCCGGAGAGGGAGTTTATCTTTATAGCCGGGCTTTTTCCGGTAGTTGTTCTTTCTATAGCTGAAGCATTATCTTCTGGTTTTGATGTCATTAAAGTCTCCCTGTTCTGTTTTGTCCATTCGAGGATAAGTTCCCGTGTCTCTTCAAAAGACGCATGCTCGCCGTTTTTATGATTTACGGCAGCCTTTGAGAATTTCACACCGGCGCTGATATTTTTCAGCAGTCCTGTCAGAATACCTGCCGGTCCTGCCTCTATAAAGCATGGAGCGCTGTTGCTGCACGCGTATCTTACTGATTCTATAAACTCCACAGGTGATATCACCTGGCGCAGTAGAAGTTCTTTAACTGCGGCTTCATCCTGCGGATAGGGTTTTGCTGTTGCGTTTGATATGATTGCTGTATAATCAGTTTCATTAAACTTTACACCGGAAAGGTAACTCCTGAGTCCATCAGATGCGCCGGAGAAGAGGGGAGTGTGAAAAGCTCCTGAAAGGGGGAGTTTTTTATAAATTACATTCCTCTTTTTCAGTAAGTCAATAAGTGCTGATATCCCTTCAGTTCTCCCGGCCACCACTGTCTGTGCATCGCTGTTTTTGTTTGCAACAAACACTTCTTCAGCACCGGCCTCTTTTATTAACTCAGATGTATCCTTCCATCCTTTGAAAACAGCCATAATCTCTCCAGGTATGTTTTCTGATGCCTCTTTCATAAGTGATGATCGCCTGAGAACGAGCCTCATGGTTTCATCAAAGCCGAGCAGGCCTGCGCAGTATAGAGCTGTGCATTCCCCCAGGCTGTGGCCAATGAAGTAACGTGGTTTGAGCCCATCCCTGTTTAGAACATTAAACAGCGCTGCTGAAGAGAGGAACACGGCAGGCTGGGTGTTCTCTGTTGAATTGATTGCTGGGTCACCTCCAAACATTATGTCAAGGATAGAGTACCCCCTTTCATCTCTGAAAACGGCCTCACCGCGATCCAGTGTTTCGCGTATAATTCCGCTGGTGCTGTAAAGCTCCTTCATCATCCCGGAGCGCTGCGCACCCTGGCCTGTTAACAGAAGCGTGATAAATGATCCATCCGCTTCAGTGTATCCGCTTCCTGCGGAGGAGTGGAGACTAACGGTCTGAGCCTGTTCTTTTTTCACAATATTCTCGTTCGCAGAAAATATTTTTTCTTTGTGTATTTTACTCTCTGCATCCCGGTTCTGAAGCTGTGCAAGTTCTTTAGCCACTGCTACAGCTTTCCCTGCGTTACGGAAGTAGCCCGAAGTCTCATTTTTCTGCATAGATGTAATGGAGTCTGAATTGCTGTGCCCTGAAACCGGTGTATATCTCGAAGGTTCACCCTGAATAGTGATTGCAGCAGAACTGAAATCAGCGCTGTCAATAGATGCGAGAACAGTTAGATCTTTCTCAACAGCATTCCTGTATGTTGTGAGCATGAAAAGAGCACCACCCTCACTTAAAAATTTACCTTCTCTATCCGGTGATAAAAATCCTCTCTGCTTCAGTGCCATAAACACCGCAGGTGTAAGGTTCGAATCAACACCTCCAGTGATTACGCTTTCATACTCCCCTGATCTGAGACCAAGGAACGCCAGACGCATTGCAACTGCCGAGGACTCCTCTCCTGCGTTTACTATGAAATTCACCCCGTTCAGGCCGAAGTAGTTCGCGATCCTTCCGCTAACGATATTGCTGAGAAGGCCGGGAACAGTGTCCTCGTTGTTCATGTGGAAGCGCTTTTTCAGCGATACTGCAAGGGCTTCGGCAATAGTTTCTCTCCCCGGAATCTCCGATTCGCGAATAATCTGCTGAATCAGCGGGACCCTTGTACGTATGATGTTCTCAACCATCTTTTCACCGCTGGCTGTACCTATGATAACAGCGGTGTTGTTCCCTTTCGGAAGATTTATCCCGGCCCCTGACTGTTCAAGGGCCTGCTTCGAGCATTCAAGCCCGATGAACTGGCACCTGTCAACGGAGCGGATTGTGGCCGGGGGCATCCTGTATTTTCTCCCGTCAATTAATGAATCATCGGCCACACCTGCTTTCAGATGAGGCAGGGTGTAGGATTCATCCTGTTCATTCATGTAGTAATTGTTGTTAAAACGCGACACGGGTATTTCAACAGGTTTATATTTCTCTCCGTTCAGTATATTTTTCAGTTCATCAGTTGATGTTATACCGGGGAGTACTGTGCCTGCACCGGCAATGACTATACGCCCGTCATTCATTTTAGTCCCGGGGTTGAAAATCCTCCCCCTGTTTACCGGGATATACCGCTCTGTCATTTCGCTGATCACACAGTGATAGTTGACTCCACCAAAACCGAAAGAACTTACAGCAGCAGTGCGGATGTTGTTCTCTCCTGGCTCCCAGGGTTTATTCTCTGTGATTATATAGAGCGGGCTTCCATCCAGGTTAAAGCGGTGTGAGAGCTTTTCATACAGGCCGTTGGAAGGGAGTTCCCTGTTTTTCAGTGCAAGTATCACTTTTATGAGACCTGCAATCCCCGCTCCACCCAGGAGATGCCCGATCTGCGATTTGACAGAACTGAGCCCTATGCCTGAAGTGACATTAGCGAAGTATTTTTTGAGAGTCTCAAGCTCGGCGTAATCCCCCATGAGGGTTGATGTTCCGTGAGCCTCAATATAACTTATATTCTCGATACCTGTTCCAGGGACAAGGCTGTCATAACACCTGTTCAGCGCATACTCCTGCCCGTCAGGGTTAGGTGCTGCAATTGCCTTTCCCTTCCCGTCGGAGCTTGACCCTATACCTTTGAGTACTGCAAGCACCCTGTCTCCGTCGCGCAGGGCATCTTTCATCCGTTTCATAATTACAACACCAGCGCCCTCTCCCAGCACAAACCCCCCGGCCCGCTCGTCAAATGGGAAGGAGCCCTCTGCTGACAGGGCGCCCATCTTGCAGAATCCCACGAATGATTCCACAGAGAGGTTGGTGTTCACCCCTCCGATTATTGCCATATCATGGGCGCCTGAAAGAAGCTCCCTGCGCCCAGCGTCAAGGGCGGCAAGGGATGATGCGCATGCGGCATCCACTGTACAGTTAATCCCTTTTATTCCGAAATGTGACGCAACACCTGCTGACTCCATCTGCACTGATGCTCCGTCAGCTGTTTCGCCGTAGTGTCCCTGGGCCAGCCCTTTTTTAATGTGGTCACGCAGTTCTCTTTTTTTATCTTCAGCAAGTGATTTGAATCCATCAAGCTGCTCAATCATTGAAAGGATCTCCGGAGCGTAATACTTGAGCTGCAGGTCACTGTTCATCTCATTCGTAAGGCAGCTTGCAATGATTACCGCTGTTCTTTCTGAAGGGAGAGCTCTACCGTTGCCGCCATATCCCGCATCTTCAACAGCCTGAGACGCCGCATCAAGAATCATCTGAAGGCTTCTCGATATTCTCCCCCCCTCATCCTCTGTCATGCCGAATTTTCTGTAATCAAAACTGTAATCTTTAACAAGCCCCGCAATTTTTGTGTAGGTTTTATCCTCCGCCTTTCTGTCGCTGTCATAGTAGTAAGGCTTCAGTCTCGATTCAGGCATTTCACAGATGGAGTATCTTTTTGTGCGGATATTGTTCCAGAACTCCTCCGGCCCGCGGGCATCAGGGTATATACAGCCCATACCTATAATGGCGATTTCGTCGTGTATTACATGCTCCGCTCCGAAAAGAATTTCAAGATCGTTGAGTGTTCTGAACATCTCCTCTTTTGAATATATAATCCTGTTGTGAACATCTTCTATGGTTATCTGTTTTTCATCACAGGCAATAATATCACCCGCCATGAAATTCCCCTTCTCGTACTGCTCATTCTCGTCTACCGGAATATGATTCACCTCGCCGGCCTCTGAAAACTCGAGATGGAAAGCTTTTGCACCTATAAGGAGGGAGCCTGTATTGTCATGTTCAAAGAGTTCCTTGCGTTCCGTAAGCGGGATGTTATCAAGGGCTCTCCGTATTTCATTTTCATGTATATGTCTGGAGAAGGGAGATGCAATAGTCCGTGCAGGGAGCCCCACTGTGTCACCTATAAGTATTGTCCCTTTCTCACGGCACAGCACATCCTGGTAAAGAGTATTCAGAGCCCCTGACTCAACGATCTCCTTTGTGAAAAGGTATGCCGTTGCTACCTGTACCCCTATGCCGCAGCCCTTCGCTGCTGTGGATGATGTCATACCGCTTATGAAATGCGAACCACGGGGAGTACCTACACCACCTGCAAAGATGAGCCGCAGTTCACTTAAAGTTCCCACAGGGAGGGAGTTTGCTGTAACAAGAGCCAGCTCCCATAGTACCATGCTTGTGAGGTTCCCCACATGGCCGCCAGCCTCTGTCCCTTCAAATATAAAACGCCTGCAACCCGCTGATATGGCATTGGTCAGCATTGACATTGAGGGTGTATGGAGATATCCCTTTGTGCCTGCTGCATCCAGTTCTTTGATCAGTGAAGGGTTCCCTGCTGCGAAAAGTGCGAATGGCACATTCTCCTTTTTTACAATCTTCATATGTTCCGCGAGATACCTGTTGAAAGCAGGAACACCGATCATCCCTGCACCGAATCGCGGAACATTTTTTTCCCCGGCAGAAAGCATCTGCTCTGCCACATCAGGGGGGAGACTTCCGACAGCAAAGAAGGGGAGGGCGCCGCCATTGTAGACCATTCCGGCAAACTCAATATTGTCACTTATATTGGCCATGGGCCCCTGCACTATGGGGTACTTCGTGCCATGCTCAACGGCAAGTGCAGAATCCGCGGTAAGAGGGTCATGATCGTCGATCATTGATAATGCGTCACTGATCATGCTGAAAAAATTCCGTATAATATCGCCGGTTTTTTTATAATCCTTTGCAAAGTGTTTTGCGAATATGGCGTCCTGCCCGAGATAGAAAAGTTTCTGTGCCGGGTTTTCAGTGATACCGCTCAGAGGTGAATAGTTCTCTCTGATGTCATCATACAGGGAGGCTCCGCCGTCTTTATAAAAGCCGCTCTCCCCTTTCTTTTTCAGATCCCTGACAATTTTTGTACCAAGCCTGGAGAAGAATCTTCTTCTTGTTCCGCAGCTGCCAGTGATGACAGATGAATCGCTCTCCTCAAGGGTGCAGAGGAGCTGGCGCACAGGTTCCGACACAGGTGATTCGTCAGCGAGCAGTAACTGGCTGTCAAGGACAACGCCTGATGCCCCTGCTGCAAAGATTCCCGGCGCTGTATAGAACCCCACTCCCCCCTGTACAAAAAAAGGGAATCTGCTGTTTTCAATATACCACTGCTGAAGTACAAATGATGTGTACCTGGAAACTTTCCCCTGGGCTTCGTAGCCTTTAAGGATAAGGGCTGAGGGGGGAACCTTTTCAAGTATCTCGTTTATCTCAATGTCAGTCACTTCAACAATAACAGGGCAGGGGGCTATCTCACGCCTGAGATCTCTGAGCTCCTCCGGCCTGTTGTAGTATACAACGAGCGCGTCGCACCCTGCAATACTCATCCGGCTGATTTCCCTGAGAAGATCTCCCCTCTCTGCTGCAACACGTAACCCGAATAGAAAACCTGAATCAGCAAGTTCCCCTGTGCGGCTCAGGGCATCTCTGTCTGAAAAGAACTCCGTATCAAAAACCGGGAGAGCCCCAGCTTCAGCGCAATGCCTGAAGTAATCCATGCTGAAAGTACCTGCCGGATTATAGACAATCAGCGGCAGAGAAGTTGAACAGACCTGTTGTATCATTGTTGAAAACCTCCGTGGAAAATACTCTTGATTATAATTGCTGACGGACGAGTCCGTCAAATGTAGTGAAATTAAACACTACCTGCTTTGTGTCAATTAAAATAGGTGAAAAATTTATGATTACTATCTGGGGAATGATGTTTTTTTGATAAAAAAGGAAGTTTAGTGTACAAAGTTAATTTAAT
>DINC01000158.1:20220-26505 GCA_002425885.1 Spirochaetia bacterium UBA5550
TAATTCAGGAGATTTTTTTAAGATTCGTAGATTATTGAAAGGATATATTCGCTGCCGAAACTGCGTGTTTCCGCTGTGATACCCTGAACTTCAGTTTTATCAAACAGGATTCTGTTTCCATCAACTGTAACCCTGTTAATTGTTTCGTGAAAGCCCTTCCCTGTTATTTTCAGAAAAGCTTCTTTAAATGTAAAAACAGTAATTATATCTTTTGCCGGACGGTTTTTAAATTCAGTTCTCTCTTCAGGGGTAAATGCAACTGACATTACTGCCTGCAGGTCTATGCCGCTGCTTTTTTCGAGATCTATTCCGGTTTTTTTACCCGGAGTAAGATGCAGCGCTGCTATTGCGAAATCACCTGAATGGGTGAGAGATATACCTGTATCCTCATGTTGTGAAACCACAGGTTTGCCCGATTCATCGTATCCTATTATTATATCTCTGAAGTCTTTTCCGGGGAATTTTTTTGCATAAAGAAGTTCTTTCAGTGCAATTCTTCCGCAGAGCCATTCGATCTGCCTCTTGAGACTGCGGGCGCCTGCGACTCTTGAGATCTCATCAGCAGTGCAGTATTCCATGGCAGGTAAAAATGCTGAAAGATCAATCCCCCGGCCTGTAAGGTAGTTTTCAGGCACAATCCCCTTCATCTCAGACTCAATAAAGTCCGTGATGCAGAGAACAGATATATAAACAGAGGAGTTTAATTTTTCAATGCGGGAGTATAATTTTCCCCCGCCGCAGCCTGTTCCTTTCATATAGAAATTAGCCCGCCATAAAATAAATGATCAAGGTTTCCTCCCGTTAAAAGCCTTATCAACCATTGAATGATCTCCCCCGGGATTCCAGAATGAATAAGATAATCCGCCGCCGTCATGCACACCTTTAATCTGCTTCAGAATATAATCAGGCCCCCATGTAGGAGAGAGATAGTTCCACCCCTGTATCCAGAGCCTTATGACAGTTCTTCCGCGCGAGTGGTATATTGATCGTATGGCGCTGTCCCTTACAATCCAGTAGGGCCTCTCTGCATCAGAAAAACGTGTGTAGAACGATGCGCAGAAGTGGGACGGGTAAACCATGGGATAAATAGCATCAACAAATCGCGATAAAAACTGAATATCCTGGCCGATTATATTCCCGAACCTGTACCATGCATTAAAGCCGTAAATATCAACAGAAACAGGTACACCGCACTCCTGTCTCGCCTGCTGGAGAAAATCTCCAAGGATCTCCGACTTGAATGTATCATCTTTTTCCCTGTACCTGTAGAGACACCGCCCCGTAGGGCCGTCAGTTGGGAAACGTATGTAGTCAAACTGTATTTCGTCGAAACCGAGTTTTGCTGTTTCACGGGCAATCTCGATATTGTAGTCTCTCACAAATTTTGAATAGGGATCGCACCACTTTTCTCTCGGGAGCCCCACCCAGGGTTTATTGCTGAATTTATCCCATATCGCATATTTTCCGTTATATGCTTCATACATCTTTTTGTCTTTGAAAGTCACATTCCGGGCAATGACGTAAATATCTTTATCATGCAGATGCCTGATTATATCTTTTATATTGGTGTTTCTCACAGCGCCGAGTTCTTTTGCTGTTTTGGACTCGATGGGTGCATTTATTATACCGAAGTCATCCTTGACATCGATTACAACTGCATTAAATCCGTTCCTTTCGACTATATCAAGAAATCCTTTAAAATTTGTGTTTATCATTCCCCAGTTGACATAGAGCGCCTGTTTATCCCCTGATCTGCTCTCTTTCTCCGGGCTGTATTCTGTGATGTTTCTCTTTATAAAGAGTGGAGGGTTGCTGCTGCTCCCTTTAACGAACAAAAGCGCAGGACCCTTTTTTTTGTATGATTCAGAGACCTCTTTCTGTAAAGGTGATACTTCAATCTTTTTTGTTGCAGGATTATACCGGTATATAGATTCAGACGTTGATATAAATATGCTGTCATTAAAGGGGGTGATGCAGTGTACTCCTTCACGTTTTTCATCTTTTACAGGAAATTTTACAGACTTCCAGTTTTTCCAGTCTGAAGATTCCACCATGCCCCGTCCGAAGAGGTATCCGGAATAAAGCACCCCTTTAGATGCTGCAAGTGACGACACTTCTTCACAGAAGTGAAACGGGCCGACGTAATACTCCTTCGGAATGCCGTCATTGATTTCGGTTGTGGAAGACGGGGTAATTTTTACAACACCATTAAATGAAGTCCCGGCGTAAATAACTCCGTCAACCACTGTAATAGATGTGAAGTAGTATGAATTTTTGTTTTCAGCAACATTGATTTTCTGCCAGCTTTTCCCGCGATCAATGGATTTATACAGAGTATGTTTAGTAGCAAGATAGAGCTTTGAGTTATCAGCAGGGTCAATACAGAAGGCGGATATCTCCCTGTATTCATTTATCCCTTGAAGCTGTGTTCTCCGTTTCAGAACCGGTGACGAGATATCGCTCCATTTGCTCTCCCCCTTTCCAAGTCTGAATATTCCGGAATATTCAGTGGTGAGGTATAGTGCCCCCTCTGAATCGGATGTTATATATTCAGCATTAAAATTTTCAGGGAGACCATCTGACATACTATGCCATGACCCGTTATATCCCTTGATCCCCTCGCCGGGAAAGAATCCTATGTAGCTGTAATTGTCAATATTTCCTGAGCAGGAAACGGCACCTGCGGTTATAAAAACTATTAGTGATAACAGAAAAATTTTTTTTCCGGATAATATGCGGTTAACAAAAAACATCGTTTCCTCCAGGGATTGACTGCTGTATTTTGGAGTTTTCTATGCGAAAATCAGCAGCAGACATTTCTATCCGGCATGGAGAAGCGCTGTCAATTCTTAATTCAGGGGGAGTTATTCTTCTTCCTCATCACTCCCTTCTTTAAAAAGGGGTTTATCGCAGGTTTCCCTGCAATCCCTGAAACTGTCACATCTTTCATGACATGCGGGATCAAAATGATCACTCGGACAGCTCATATTGCATTCGCTGTGCATCTGCTCACAAAGGATTTCACACTGGCTTTTTGTTCTTAATGGATTGGCGCATCCGGCAGCAATCAGTACCGCTGTTATGAAAAGCAGGCTGATTTTCTTCAATAATTTCATGATATCATCCTCCTTTCTTTTATCAGCGCAGGATATTTCCCTGTAGTTATAAAGATAAGGTTTTCCCGGGTCAAGTCAAGCTGGCGCAGGATTTTAATATTTCCAGCCTTCATATTGACAAAAAATGTACTATATGATAAAATGGTGATTATTATAAATACTATTTGAGCAAAAAATCTAATTAAATTATTCAGTGAGTATCGATGAAATTCATACCCTCCTTCTTTAAAATTAAAACAGGCAGAAAATACCCTGTTATTGTCCCTTCCGGGACCCATCCCATGGAGAGGCGGCTTATTGAGCGCGGAGTGCTTGATATACTCTTCCGCCTGAGAAAAAACGGCTACGAGTCCTACCTTGTGGGGGGCTGCGTCAGGGATATACTCCTTGGAATGACGCCGAAAGATTTTGATATTGTAACAGACGCCCATCCCCGCCAGATAAAAAGACTTTTCAGCAGGTGCTATCTTATAGGCAAAAGATTCCGCCTGGCGCATGTATATATCTCCGCTGACCGATTTATCGAGGTTGCCACATTCCGGGCTGCTGCTGTGTCTATGGTTTCACACGGGAAAGCTTTTCAGAATAACAATGTTTTCGGTACAATCGAAGAGGATGTTATGCGGAGGGATTTTACAATTAACGCGCTCTATTATAACTCAGCAGATTCATCGATTGTTGACTATACAGGTGGACTTGCGGATATAAACAGGAAGATCCTCCGTTCAATCGGTGATCCCGCTGAGAGATTTAAAGAGGACCCCGTGAGGATTATTCGTGCCGCCAGGTTCAGTGCAAGGTTCGGATTCAGGCTTTCCAAAAATGATTACAGCGCTGCTGTTGCAGGCGCGGAGCTTATAAAGGATGCGAACGGGAACCGGCTTCTTGAGGAGCTTTATAAAATATTAAAGTGCGGAGCTTCAGCCGGTTCTATAGTCAAACTTCACCGTTTCGGAGTGCTGAAATACTGGCTCCCGGAACTTGACGAAAAAGGGGTAACTATTCATATCCGGGAGAGGCTGGGGGTGATTGACAGGATGAGGCTTGCCGGTGAAGATGTCCCTGTGGGGGTTCTTATTACCGCTCTTTTCTATGATCTGTTCAATACTCTGACTGAATCTTCTATGATTAATGCCGGTTCTCACGATGTTTTCATGAAAGCAAGGGAGATATTTACTCCTGTCGCAACACGTCTTCACCTGCCGAGAAAAGAGAGTGACCGTGTATGCAATATAGTTTCAAGAATGTCCTATTTCCTTGATTCAAATGACCGGAAAAGAAACAGTGCCTTTGAACAGCGTTTTGTAAAGAATGAACATTTCAGTGACGCACTCTTTTTCTATCAGATTCTCTCTGAAGTAAAAGAGGGTTATTCCGTAAAAGTTAAGTACTGGAAGAGACTGGCTGACAGTCTTAAGGATGAGGGCACCAGAAAAAATCATGCAAGAGATGAAAAACAGAAGCCCTTTGACAGAACAGAAAAAACCGGCAGGAAGACAGAAACGGATAAAAACCGCCCGGATAAGGGAGAGGCGGGGAGCGAAACTCCTGCAAAAAAGAAAAACAGAAGCAGAAAATATAGAGGCAGATCCGGTAAAAAGAGCAGCGAAAACCCTTCTGATGCAGGTCAGGAAACAGGGGTAGAATAATGGCCTACACTCTGATAAATATCGAATCGGGTGAAATTTTTACATGCGAGGATCATCTCTGGATTGACGCTTATGAAGCGGCAAAAGCTGACGGCTGGGACCCTGACGGCACGATGTATGACGCCACATTCATATTGGATGAGGATTTGGATTATATCGGTGATGATAATGAAAAACTCTGGAAAATATATACAGAGGTAAATTCAGAATTCAGCTGGAGCGGAAGCTACACAGAGAAGATGGGTCAGATTGTTACTTATGGTGACTCTTATTATATGGTTATGTCGCTGAAATGCGCTGGTGTTGACCCCGCGCTTTGTGAATTTGTGTCAAAAGGGAGTTTCAGAATCTGTTAAATAACCTTTCGCAGCAGGTCCTGGCACATCTCCCTGAGACTCTCGGCCCTTCTGTATAATTTGTCAAGATAGGGATTATCGGGATATCTTGAATAAAGCGCAAGGAGTTTGCCGGAGTATTTGAACATATGCGATTCAAGGTTTCTTATGTGAAACAGATCCTCATCCCCTTCATCAACTATTACAGAAGTTATCCTGTCCAGAAGATCATTTTCCTTAACAAATTCCGGAAACTCATCCATTTCACTGAGAAAATCTCTGCACATAAGAGCTATTGATTTCTGGTAGTCTGAATTTTCTTCACTCATATTCTGCCGCCATAGAAAAAGCTGCCTCTTTTTAAGGCAGCTTTTATCTGTCAGTCAACCAGTATTTGCAGGTTCTCAGTTCTTTTTGGAATAAACCATATTTTTATAGTTTACCACAACTTCTTCCGCTTTTCTGTTTTCCCCTTTGAAAACATACAGCATACTGAGTCTTGTTATATCTGTGAGGTTTACTGAACTGCTCATTAAAAGCTTTTCAAGCTCAGCAATTGCTTTGTCCAGGTCTCCAATCTCCCTGACTTTGCTTTCATATGTAAGATTCTCAAGGTACACCCGGAACTTTTCATACTCAGGATGCTGAAGAATTGCCTCTTTCAGATGTTTTACAGCTTCGTCATATCTCCCCAGGTGGAAACAGCAGAATCCGTAATACTTATTGATGAATTCTTTATTATCAGCGATATTCCAGATTGCATCAAGATGCTCAATTACCCTGTTGTAATCTTTCCTCTCATAATAAATATGGGAGAGCATATAGTTGGCTTTAAGATGCATCCTGTCAGCAGCAACAACTTTCAGAAGATACTTTTCCGCATTGTCGTAGTCTTTCAGGTTATAGAGTGTGAGCCCGGTATAGTAGTTGCCGTCGTTATAATCCGGTTTAATCGAAATCGAATCAAAGAAGTAGTCCAGAGCTCGTTTATAATTTCCGGAATTGTAATACTCTACTCCGAGATTCAGAAGTATTTTGTGATTTTTTTCAATGTCAAGAGCCATATTGTATGTGGATATGGCCAGGTCGCTTTTACCCATAATCGAGTAAAGCTCCCCCATATTATTGTAAGCTTCAATAAAATAAGGGTACATCTTTATAGCTTTCTGGTATTCCGCAAGAGCT
>DINC01000051.1 GCA_002425885.1 Spirochaetia bacterium UBA5550
TTTTCAGAATTCTTATTCAGGCGAAATCAGGCGTAAGGATGAAGGGAACTTTCGTTTAATTATGGAACAACGATTGATCCGTTTCAATAGTCCGATGGGGCAGC
Organism: Spirochaetia bacterium UBA5550; assembly: GCA_002425885.1. Lineage (GTDB taxonomy): Bacteria > Spirochaetota > UBA4802 > UBA4802 > UBA5550 > UBA5550. The sequence continues at coordinate 105 of DINC01000051.1, forward strand.
TCCGCCTCGCTCTTTTTCTTCTGCAGCTCCTGACTCCAGAAGTTTGAAAGCATTATCAATTGATATCTGAATATCCCCCTGAGGGTCAGTTGATACTTCACCATGTCCCGGATAAACTTCACTTATCATCCGTGTCTGTAGAGACTTCAGTGAATTGATATAATCCCCGGTGCTCCCTGACTCCGCAATTACAGGGAGTACTCCCCCTGCAAAAAGCGTATCACCGGTAAAGAGGATTCTGCGCTCGGGGTCATATATACATATTGAGCCTGAGGTATGCCCCGGAGTATGAAGCACATCAAAAGTGAAACTCCCCAGGTCGAGCCTGCTGCGGCTTTCAAGCCAGAGGTGTACATGGAGCCTTATATCATTTGCATCACCCGATTTATAGAGCGTCACATACCTGTCATCAAAGGACATCTTGTTGGCCGCAAATCTGTGTGCTGCGATTATTGAACTGTCCTGAAAGTAACGGTTGGCGCCTATGTGGTCAAAGTGTTCGTGTGTATTCACAACGATGTCGATGTCACGGACCTTCATCCCTATGCAGTGAAGCGATTCCTTGAGGCCGGGGAAATTGCTGTCGAGGCCTGAGTCTATCAGCATGTTCCCTTTACTGCCGCGTATTACGTAACTGTGGCTCCCCCTGCTTCTGCCGCGTATTCTGAATATACCATCCTGCAGAAGATCAACATCTCTGGAGTTCAAATGCTTCCCCCTCTTCAACAGACATTATCCGCGGTTCATCAAAGACAAAAAGTCTCTCAAGGCCGGTCATGCTGAGGTAGCTTCTGATTGATTCCTTTTCAGCCCGTATCCTGAATAAACCGCCCCGATGTTCTATCTCCTTTTTTATCGTATTGATAATCGCGGCGTGGTAAAACATCTCTCTTGCGTCTTCAAGACCGTCAACATCGAGAACCACTGTTTCAGGATGGCTTATATCAAGATCTCTTACAACTGATGCTGCTGACAATACATCCACCCGGTCAACTTCTCCGGACACCTGAAGCAGAACATAATCCTTCATTGTGCTGATTGTGTAATTCAATTCTTTACTCCATAATAATTTTTTCAGTTATAATGTGCTATAACAGCGTCAATATTTCATAAGGTATTTATCAAATATTAGTGAAGTTTACACTTTAAATACCGCGACCTTTTCCCTGAGACCCTCGGCCATTGATGTAACCTCCCCTGCTCCTGTAGCAAGTTCCTCTGAACCTGCGCTTATTGCCTCTGTCCCTTCATTGATGCTCTCCATGAGTTTATTGATCTCCTGCACCGAGTCTTTCTGGTCACGCGTGGTTTTCCGTATCATGTCAGACATGTCACGGATCTCCCTCACCTCAACCTGTATGCTCTCCTTTGTACCTATCTGATCTTTAATCTGAGACGAGAACTCCTCGATCCACTGACGCACGCCGGTGAAACCTTCAAGGATCGCTTCAATATTTTTCACAGTGTTTTCAACATGGCCGAAGCCCTCTTTCAGTTCTTTGTCATTATCAGTTATTATACTGCTTATCCTGTTTATACTCCGGGAGGTGGCATCAGCGAGTTTCGATATTTCATCTGCAACAACAGCAAAGCCGCGCCCCGCGTTTCCCGCCCTTGCCGCCTCAATTGCCGCATTAAGTGATAGAAGATTTATATTGTCTGAGATCGAATTAATCATGGTTACAATCTCATTCATGTCTCCTGAACGTTTGCCAATGCGTGAAAAGCTCTCCAGCATCCTGCGGAGTGAAGACTCTTCATCTTTCGCTCTCCCTGAAATCCGGCTGATTGTATCAAGTGCGCCTGAAGCGCTCTTATCAAGCCGTTCTATAATATCTGAAAGTGTATTGAGTATATCAATAAGATGATTCATCTTTTCGAACTCAACATCAATCTGCGATGCTATTGTTTCAACTTCATGGGTTATATCAGCAACTGTGCGTGAAACTTCAGCGGAGTAGCGGTTCTGCTCTTCCGACTGCCCCGCGAATGATTCGGAGAGAGAGGAGAGCTCCTCTGAGGACTCTGCGAGTTTAGCAGTTGTATCCTTTATCTCAATAACTATATCTTTAATACTTCCGGTAAAAACATTGAATCTCCCCACAAGGAGCCCCACTTCATCCTCAAGCTCGGTGCTTAACACAGTGTTAAGATCTCCATCTGAAATACCATCAGCGATCTTCCTGAGCGGTTTAACGATTCTCCCTGAAGCGATAAAAAGAAGTACCAGTGAAAGGATAGAGATAATAATCGTAGCGCTGACAACTTTAATATAGAGAAAAAAGATTTCATTCCGGATATCCTCAATATATATTGAGGCTCCCACCATGTAATTATAGGGTTTATAAAATTTAACATAGGATATGACAGGGACTATCTTTGTTGCTTCAGACTTATACTGAGCTTTATATTCGATGAATCCATCGCCATGCTTTCTGCAGAGATCGAGCATCTCTTTATAAACATCCCTCTCCCCCGGCTTGGCAAGTGAGGAGATATTTTTACCAACCAGGTGCTCCCTGAAGGGCATTGAAAATATAACTCCTTCTCCATTGATAAGCCATACGGTGTCCATCTTCTCAGCGCCATACCTGAACTTACCTGTATAATAAACAGCTTTGTTAGCTGCTTCATCTTCGCTCATCCTTCCGTTTTCAGTTTCAAACTTAAGCGCCTCCATGAGGCTTATTGATATCTCAACAGTATCCCTGAGAGCATTGCGCTTTTTTTCAAGACTGTCATTTTTAATTGAGGGGATAAAGAAAAAGAGAGTAACTGAAACGAAAAAGAGAAGAGAAGCGGTGCCCATAATCATTATTTTGCTTCTTAAGCCGATGCGTATCCAGAACTTTTTCATTACACCACCTGACATATAATTTTAGTTAAGCCAGGTAGTATTTAAAAACAGTTATGTTTTATATATGTAAAGCGGTGTAAATTTTTCAAAAAGTTTTTGTTAATTTTTACAAGGAGAGTCCGATGAATGAGGAGCGGATGTAAAGCGAAAAGGCCGCAATATGCGGCCCCTCAAAAAACTAATAGAAAGTTAACATTACTTAATCGAAATATAACCTGCTTCAACAACAAGCTTCTGCCCGTCTTTTGAAAGAAGATAGTTTACAAATGCTTTGGAATCTGCTGAATAGTTCTTTTCATTCACATACATATAAAGCTTTCTTGAAACAGGATATTTTCCGCTTTTTCCGTTTTTGATTGTGGGAACTATGCCATTAACATTGAGTCCTTTAACTGCATTATCCATGTAACCGAAACCGATATATCCGATTGCTTTTTTGTTATTTGCAACAGTGCTTACAACAGCACCATTAGATGCCTGCATAAGAGCATCTTTTCTTACATCCTTTTTAGCCATTACATGTTCATGCCAGCATTCAAATGTACCTGAGCTTGAATCCCTGGATACCACAACGATATTCATGTCATCTCCGCCAACCTGATTCCAGTTTGTTATAGTCCCTTCGAAGATACCTTTAAGCTGGTCTTTTGTAAGGTTCTTAACTTTATTTGACGGGTGTACAACGGGGACGATCATATCAAGAGCAACAGCTATCTCTTTAATTTTCTGGCCGCTCTCTTTAGCTTTTGCCTTCTCGTCCTTTTTCATCTCACGTGAAGAGTTTGCTATATCGCAGTTGTTACCGATAAGAGCTTTAATCCCGTTACTTGAGCCGCTCCCTTCAACAGATATTGAAACTTCAGGCTTAATAGATTTATACGTGTCTATGGCCTTCATTGTAATCGGGAGCACTGTTGTTGATCCCTTGATGCTTATTTTACCCGCTTCAGCGGATATACCTGCGGTTACTGATGCTGCCACTGCCGCGATTGTAAGCATTGATATAATACTTTTTTTGAAAGACATCTTTAGAATTCCTCCTGGAATATTTTATTATAGCGATAAATTTTGAACTTAACCTGTCATTTCGAAGAAGCGTTAGCGACTGAGAAATCTATTTGTTAACGACCAATTTTAAGATTTCTCACATGCGTTCGAAATGA
>DINC01000269.1 GCA_002425885.1 Spirochaetia bacterium UBA5550
ACTTAGATTTTGGACAGCCCCAACAGTGATTGTCCTAATTCAATCGCAAACCGCTATAATGATACAATTTTAAATATTTTCAGAAAAGCAGCCATTCTTCTGAAACAATATTATTTTTAAACTACACTTTCAGGAGCACAGTCAATGAACATCTGGAAAGAGATAAAAGAATTCCTGCTGAAATTCGGCGAAATTATACTGATCAAAACTGAAATTCTGACACAAATGGCAAAATGCAAAATTGCTATAAAAAACAAGGAAGAGGAAATCAATAAAATCCGTATTGAAATCGGAGATTATACAATAATCCAGATAGAGCAGAAAGATATTATAAATGAAGAAATTATAAAACACAAAGTTGAAAAAATAAACCATCTAAGAAAGGAAATTGAAGAATTGACAGAAAAATTTAACGACGCAAAATCCAGACTCATCAATCAGAATAAACCTGAAACCGGAACCGGTTCAGGCGATAAAAAGCAGGCTGAATAATGCCCATATCATCGAAAAAAATCATAAGAACAATAGATGAATTACCTCAATCATTCACACGGAATGATCTGCAGAAAAAGCTGCTCCCCCCTGTAAAAGAGGAAACAGAATCCAGGGGAAAAAAAAGAAATAAAAGCTCAAAAGGCTCCCAGTCAAAAGACCTCTCAAAAATTGAATCAACACTGAACCTTCTGATTGACGCGGGCTTTATTGTTAAGGAGAAACAGCGTTTCAGAAAAGCCAATCCACTTACCATTGATGGAACAATAAAAATAAACAATAGCGGCGATGCTATCGTAAAGTATAACGATGAAGATATTATCATCCGGCGCGAAGATACCGGCAATGCCCAGAATAACGATTCAGTAACAGTTGAAATATGTGACTGCCGCAAAGGCTTTCTTTCCGGCCGTGTCAGTAATGTTATTAAAAGAAAAAAAGATGTCAACCTGGGAAGAGTTACAGCAAAGACCGGGGGACTCATTATACTGAGGCTTCTCGACGTTCAGGGTGAGACAGATGTATGCGTTCAGAAGAGCGCAAAATCTCCAGCCATAGGAGACTTCGCGTTAATCACTCTCACCGGGAGAATGATCTCGGGCCGTACAGAAGGGAAAATAATTCAGTACTTTTCAGAGGATGAAGAGCAGCACGATTTTACCAGAATCAAGCTCCGCCATTCTCTCCCCGATGATCACGACTACTTCAATGAAAAGGAAACGGACCTGAAAGTCCCGGAAGAGGAACTGCGGAACCGTAAGGATTACCGCAAACTCTTCACCATAACAATTGACGGAGACTCATCAAAGGACTTTGATGACGCGATTTCAATCAAGGAATCAGGCAACTCAACCAAGCTTTATGTACACATAGCTGATGTTTCAGCTTATGTAAAAAAAGGCTCACGTCTTGACGGGGAGGCCTTTGCCCGCGGCACAAGCTACTACCTCGGAGATAAAGTAATCCCCATGCTCCCGGAACTGCTGTCCAACGACCTCTGCTCACTGAAGGAGGGGCTTGACAGGCTCACACTCACAGCAGAGATGAGCTTTGATTCCAAAGGAAACATGACAAAGTTTGAAGCTTTCCGTGGAATTATTAAAGTTAATAAACGTATGACCTACATCAATACTGAAAAGATTATAAAGGGGAGAAGCCTGGCGCAGCTTAACCGCATAATCCATAAAATGAACAAACTTGCGAAACTCCTTAATAAAAAACGTATCAGCGATGGTAAACTTGACCTTAACCTTACGGATCAGGAAGTAATCTACGAAAACGGAATGGTTAAAGAGATCAGGTTTGCTCCAAGATTGCAGAGTCAGTCTTTAATTGAGGAGTTCATGCTCAGCGCAAATGAGGCAGTTTCCCGCGCTATTAAAGAACACGAAATACCGTCGCTCTATCGGGTTCACGAGAAGATAAGCGAAGATAACATCTTCTCTCTTAAAAAATTTCTCACAGTACTTAATGTAAAGCTTGATACAGGGAAAACAATGGGGAAGAGCATTCAGGATGTGCTTTCTAAAGTTTCAGGCAAACCTTATGAGCAGGTTGTGAACCTGGTTGTACTTAAATCGATGATGCAGGCTTATTACGGGCCTGAACCCCTTGGCCACTTCGGACTCGGTTTTCTTGACTACACTCACTTCACTTCACCTATACGCCGCTATCCTGACCTGATTGTTCACAGGTGCCTTAAAAGCCTCATCGATTCATCAGCTCCGCCATACAGAATGCAGGAGCTTATTGAGATAGGGGAAAAATCCTCCATGATGGAGAGGATCGCGCAGAAGGCTGAAAGGGATCTCATAAAAATTAAATCATGCAGACTGATGAAACAGCATATCGGTGAGGAATTCGATGTAATAATAAGCGGGCTGACAAAATTCGGTATGTTTGTCTCACTGATAGATATGCCCATTGAAGGGATGGTGCCGCTGAAAAACCTCACTGATGATTACTATGTCCTCAAAGAGGATGAGTTCACTGTAATCGGACGAAAGCTGAATAAGAGATACAGGTTGGGCGACAGGATTAAGGTCAAGCTGGTTAATGCCGACATGGAGATGCTGAGGATAGATTTTGACCTTGCTTCTGTAAAAAAACGGCGATAAAACCGCAGATTATTAACTCAGAGAGTTTTCCTGAAAAAATCTTTACAAAAAATATCCCCGGTTCTCTCCTGAACCGGCACAGTTTAATCAACAGGAGAAACAGATGAAAAATGCGGTAATTGTCGGAGCAACCGGATTCGGAGGGCTCGGACTTATTGATATACTCTCTAAACACCCGGGGATCAGAATCAAGCAGCTCACTGCTCTTGACCACGGAAAAAAAATTTCAGAGATGTACCCTCACCTTTCCGGCATCTGTGAACTTGAGGTATGCAATCCTGACCGGATTGACCTTGACGGAATAGATATCGCTTTTCTTTCAACTCCGGATCAGGCCGGGATGAAGATGATAAAACAGTTCTATGACAGAAAAATTCCTGTCATAGATTTCAGCGGAGATTTCAGGTTCAGTTCTATTGAGGATTATGCAGTTTACGCTGACAATAAAGGGATGGATAGATCGCACTCCGCGCCTGAAATCCTTCAGCAGGCTGTTTACGGACTGCCGGAAAAAAACCGCGAAAAAATAAAAACCGCCTCAGTAATAGGTAACCCCGGATGCTTTGCCATAACCATGATACTATCCCTTCTCCCTGCTGTTGAAAAAGGGCTTATTGAATCTGATACTATTTTCTGTGACGGGAAAACAGGGGTATCGGGCGCAGGAATAAACCCCGGTAGAGCAAACTCCTATCCCCTGAGATATGAAAACACAAACACTTACAGGGAGGGTAAGCATCAGCACCTTGTTGAAGTGGAAAATATACTGAACGCATCAGCATCAATCGTTACTAATAAAAAAATACTTTTTGTACCGCAGATTGTCCCCATGAATAGAGGGATACTTGTGACATCATACGCTGATATAAAATCCGGCGTCTCCACGCAGGAACTGCATAATATATACAGGGATTACTATAAAGACTCCCCCTTTATCATTACAACAGGGAATTCCCCTCAAACGGCTGAAGTACGCGGAACAAACAGATGCGTAATACGGCCGTCTGTTGACAGCCGTACAGGTAAACTATTTGTTGCAGCTGTAATTGACAATCTGATCAAGGGGCAGTCAGGAAATGCTGTGCAGAATGCAAATATCCGTCTCGGTTTTGAAGAAACTGCAGGGCTGGAGCTTAACCCTGTATTCCCTTAAATTCTCTTGACAATAATATTAAATTATTTATTTATCAGTTCAAAGTATATTAACACGCAGAGGCTTAATTTCATGTTCATATTGCCTGGTAATTTATGTCAAAAAGAATAAAAAAGGGGATAATTGCATCCCCCGGTATAAAAACAGGGAAAGCTATTGTTTTCCACGGGGATGAAGTTAAAATACCTAAATATCATGTAACTGAAACACGGAT
>DINC01000268.1:0-3333 GCA_002425885.1 Spirochaetia bacterium UBA5550
AAAATCCTCCTGAAAACTATATTATAATAAATATCAATATATTTAATTTAAAAAAGTAATAGACAAAACAAAGTTTAATTCTGCAAATAAGCTCATACAAAACTTATTTTATAACAGCCGGACATACTGAATGACAGCGGGTAATATGCATTTTTCTATAGGAATTGATATAGGTTCCGTATGCACCAAAGGTGCGCTTTTTGACGGACAAAAATTGTTTACTGAAATCATCCCCACTGGATGGAACCTCAGGGAATCGGGAGAGAATATATTGAAGCGCCTATCGAAGAACAGCGGTTTTCAAATTAATGATAAATCCATAATAACCGCAACAGGATACGGACGCGACTCAATCCCCTCAGCTTCTAAAAAGATTACAGAGATTACATGTCACGCTAAAGGTGCTCACTATTTTAATCCCGGAGTCAGAACTGTGATCGATGTCGGAGGACAGGACAGCAAAGCTATAGCTGTGGGAGACAAGGGCCAGGTGCTGGAGTTCATAATGAACGACAGGTGCGCCGCAGGCACAGGGAGATTTCTGCAGGTAATGTCCCATGTCCTGGGCACTGAAGTTGATGAGCTTGAGGCTCTTGCGCGGGGTGCTGAACCTGTGACGATTAACAGCATGTGCGCTGTATTTGCCGAGAGCGAAGTAATAAGCCTCCTTGCGCGGGGGATAAGCACTGAATCGATTGCCGCAGGTATTCTTGAATCAATCGCAGGGAAGATTATTCACCTCACAGGACGCGTAAACGTTGAGGATCACGTTATATTCACCGGAGGTGTTTCGCAGAATTCAGTTATACGCAATGCTCTGGGAACAAGGATCGGAAAAAGTATTTCCACTCATCCGCAGGGACAGTTCGCGGGCGCAGTTGGAGCGGCTCTATTCGGATTCGAAAGTTTAAGGTAGAAAAGATGAATTTTAACAAGGAATACCTCACAGCAATAGAGGAAAGAATCTTCGCCGAAGGCGTCCGGCAGAAAGAAGCCGGCAGGAAAGTTGTGGGGATTTACTGCGCATTTACCCCTTCTGAGATTATTTCTGCTGCCGGAGCAATCCCCGTTTCATTATGCGCCGGTTCTCAGAAACCGATACAGGATGCAGAGAAGCATCTCCCCCGGAACCTCTGCCCATTGATCAAATCAAGTTACGGTTTTGCTCTTACTGATACATGCCCGTATTTCCATTATACGGATTATATTTTCGCGGATGCCACATGCGACGGCAAAAAGAAGATGTTCGAGATACTGGGGAGATTGCGCCCGCTTCACACGCTTCAGCTTCCGCAGACCTCCGCCACTGAAGAGAGTTTCCGCTACTGGCTTAATGAATTAAAAATAATCAGATCTCTCATGGAGTATATTACGGGAGAACCCGTGACAGATGAGAAACTGAGTGAGCAGATAAAACTCTACAATCTTTGCAGAGATGCCACAGGGGAACTTCTTGAATTAAACACCGGGGAATATCCTCTCATGTATGGAAGGGAGATAGACTGTATTACAGGAGCCGGTGGTTTCAACTGCGATATTCCGTCAAGAATCCGTGATATTAAAAACGCGGCAGCAGTAATAAAAGTAAGAAAAAATGATTCGTCACACATCAATTCTGTAAAAGGTAAGCCGAAAATACTTATTACAGGGTGCCCCACTACGAATAAAAAGCTTCTCGATATAATAGAAGATTCAGGTGGAATTGTAGTGGCAATGGAAAACTGCGGAGGCATCAAGACTATCGGGCTCCGCGTTGATGAGAACTCCGATCCCCTTGAAGCCCTTGCGCGCAGATACCTCAGTGTACCCTGCTCCTGCATGACGCCGAACAGGGCCAGACTCGAACTGATAGGACAGCTTATAAAAGATTACAGGATAGATGGAGTTGTGGAGCTCACCTGGCAGGCATGCCACACATATAATGTGGAAGCATTTAATGTAAGGGAGTACGTAACAGGTGAACAGAAGAAACCATACATCCAGATTGAAACAGATTACTCCGAGAATGACATCCAGCAGATTAAAGTAAGGATACAGGCATTCCTTGAACTGATGGGTGGCTGAATATATGAATAAAATAAAGGAGCTTACAATGTTTAAAAAAGTCGCAACACTGATTGCCGTGATTGCTTTTGCAGCTTCAATGACAGCATGCAAAAAAAGCGGCAGCAAAGCCGATTTTAAAATCGGCATAGTAACACCCTCTCTCTCAGCAAGTGAAGAGGAGTTCAGAGCAGCGGATGCTCTCAATAAAAAATACCCAGGTATGGTCAGACATATCATTCTCCCGGATAATTTCTCTAAAGAACAGGAAACAGGCATTACTCAGATTGCAAGCCTTGGTGATGACAAAGACATCAAAGCGATTGTTATTTCAGCAGGCAACAGCGGAATACTCCCTGCAATACAGAAAGTCAAAGAGAAAAGACCTGATATGATTTTTGTCACAACACCGATCTGGGATGATCCGGACATGATGTCAAAATATGTTGATCTTTCCCTTGATACAGACTGGGTAAGACGCGGCGAGTCTATTCCGGAAAAAGCGAAGAAGATGGGTGCAAAAACTTTTATCCACTATTCATTCCCTACTCATATTGCAAAAGAAGTAATTTCAAAAAGAAAGGATAAGATGAAAGAGACCTGCGCAAGGATAGGCCTGAATTTTGTCGAAGTCCTTACACCTGATCCGCAGGCCGGAAGCAACAGGCAGGCTATGCTGCAGTTTCTCAATGAAGATATACCCCGGCAGATACAGAAATATGGTAAGGATACAGCTGTTTTCGGGACTAACTGCCCCATGCAGGATGTTATCATAGCGAAAGCGCTGGAGCTGAAATTCATTATGGCTGAACAGTGCTGCCCCACTCCGCTTCAGGGATTTCCCGCTGCAATGGGACTTGAAATCAAACCTGAAGAATCAATGGATTTCGCGAAGATCAATAAAATGATTTCCGAAAAAGCAAAAGCGGCAGGTGTAACAGGCCGGTTGTCCACATGGCCGATCTCGGTAAGTATATTCCTCCCGACTTTCGGTTTTGAAGCAGCTAAAGCAGCTGTTGAAAAGAAAATTGATCTGAAAAATATTGACCAGGTAAAAGCGCTCGCGAAGGATATTGCGGGTGTTAATGTTACATTCAACCCGATGAAACCGGGTATGACAAATTACTACCTGATTATTATTGATTCGATAATTTACTGATGCTGTCAAATATCTCAGGGGATTATCCCCCTGAGATAAGATAAATTACAGTCATTAACGAATTATTAAGGCCATGTCATTACGAACGACCGTCAGGAAGTGAAGTAATCTGCTTTTGATATGGATAATAA
>DINC01000268.1:3416-7515 GCA_002425885.1 Spirochaetia bacterium UBA5550
CGAAATGACATCCTATTCTTTCCGGGAAAAACCGGAATTACAAAAATGATATAACTACCCGGACTTACCAAATAAAATATTTACAGAATAACTTACCGGATATACATACAATTCACATGGAAAATATTCTCGAAATATCAGACCTCTCTAAAAAATTCAGATCGAATTACGCTCTGAAAAACATTTCACTCTCTCTTGGTCGTGGAGAGATACTGGGGCTTGTTGGAGCCAACGGAAGCGGAAAAACCACATTGATGAACATACTTGCCGGGAACCCGGTAATAGCTGACACAGGGGGATTTACAGGTGAGATAAAACTCGGCGGGAGGATTATATCACCTGCAGCTCCTTCTGATTCATTAAAACTCGGCATCGGGATGGTTTACCAGGAGTTTGCCCTTATCCCTTCATTTACCGCTCCGGAAAATATAATGCTTGGAAAGGAAAACCTGATCAGCCCTGTTGCCTCACTCCCCGGATTAAGAATTCCATTAATTGACCACAAAAAGAATATACACAAGGCTGAATCAATCCTTTCATCACTGGGAGTAAATGGAATAAACATTCACGTGCCTGTTACTGAGTTCAATGTAAGCACAAGACAATTTGTTGAATTCGCGCGGGTCATTAATAGTGACACACTGAAGCTTCTCATACTCGACGAACCCACTGCCGTACTTGGCCGTGACGAAAGTATAAGGCTTATGGATGAAGTCCGGAAAATGGCTGATAAAGGAATTTCAGTGATCTTTATCTCACACAGGCTTGAAGAAATTCTCTCTCTGTGTCACAGAATCGCTGTACTCCGCGATGGCATCCTTGAATCTGTATTTACAGCTTCAGAAACTTCAGCAGAAGATATTGCCCGCTGTATGTTAGGGAGCATACATGCCAGGGCAATCAAAACCCATAACCACACTTCATCCGGCGATAGCGGAAATTATTTCCGGATAAAAAATATGAATTCCGGATCAGGGGGTGAGTCTCTCAGAAATTTCTCCCTTAATGTTTCAAAAGGTGAAATAATCGGGATTACCGGACAGAGCGGACAGGGCCAGATGCTTTTAGGGAAATCCCTGATGGGATTAATCCCCTCTGACGGTGAGATAAGTATCGATGGTGAAAAAATTCAACCGGGAGATACAGCATCACTTTTCCGTTCAGGCTTTTATTATATTCCTGAAGAGAGGAGAAGAGACGGGCTGCTGCCGGAACATTCAATTGCAGACAATATCACATTTACAAAGATAAGTACAAAGAGAGCTTTCACATCACGCACCGGTCTCCTGAACTTTAAGAGCATTAATGAGACAGTCCTGAAATATACAGATGAACTGGATATTAAATGCGCAGGGATAAAACAGAAAGTCTGTGAACTCAGCGGCGGAAACCAGCAGAAGGTTATTCTTGCAAGAGCGCTATTACTCAAACCTGAAATAATGATGATCTTTGAACCCACACGTGGAATTGATATAGGGGCGAAAGAGATGATCCTCAACATGCTTCTTGAGATGAACAGGGAGATGCAGACAACTATAATTATAGTATCAAGCGAACTTGAAGAACTTTTGCGGGTCTGTGACAGGATCGCTGTTTTATATGAAGGGAGCATTTTCAGTGTGCTTACACCGGAACTCCCTGAAGAAAAATTTATTCATGCATTTGCCGGGAGAGCTATATGATAAAAAAATACCTCCCGCCGCTTCCGCAGGTTATAATCATTGTCTTTATAATAATACTCCTTGGCCTTGCAATTAAAATAGATATTCCCGCTTCGTCTCTGATCAATGATCTTTTTATCAGGCTTATATTAAACTGTGTGCTTGTAATATCTCTTATACCTATGGTGAACAGCGGCGCAGGACTGAACTTCGGTCTCCCTATCGGCGCTGTTGCCGGACTTCTGGGTATGGTTATAACAGCCCAGTTCGGAGGGAAAGGGTTAACCGGATTTCTACTCTCTATCGCTGTCTCAATACCTTTTGCTGCGGCATCCGGAACGGTTTACGGGCATATGCTTAACAGGGTCAAAGGGAGGGAGGAGATTGCCGCTACCTTCACCGGTTTTTCCATTGTCTCAATCATGTGTCTTTTCTGGGTAGTTGCCCCTTTTACTCATCCTCAGATGATCTGGGTGTTAGGCGGGAGCGGCCTGAGAAACACAATCGGGCTCAGGGGGTTCTGGGAAAAATCATTATATAACCTGATGCAGTTTAAAGCCGGAGATATAATAATACCTGCCGGATCACTTCTCTTCATAGGAATTATAATTATCAGCCTTTATTTCTTTTCACGCACACGTACCGGAATGATGATGAACGCTGCAGGTGAAAATGAATCATTCGCAAGGATCAATGGTGTAAATATTGAAAAGATAAGGAAACTTTCTGTAATCATGTCAACAGTGCTTGCTTCCGCCGGAACATGCATCTATGCGCAGCAGTACGGTTTCATAGAACTTTACAGCGCTCCACTCATGGCTGCATTCCCTGCAATATCAGCATTACTACTTGGCGGAAGTTCAGGAAAGAGAGTATTTCTGAGACACGCTATTCTTGGAGTTATCCTCTACCAGTCACTGTATCTCCTTTCTCTGCCTGTTGCCAACATACTGCTGGTGCCTGAAATGGCAGAGATAATCAGAATGATTGTGACAAGCTTCATCATACTGTATGCCCTTGCGAAAAAATCTGAAGAACGGGGTGATGTCTGATGAGAAAATTTAATCCTGCCCCGCTGTTTTTCGCACTTCTCTCAATAATCGCATTCTATTATTCAGATATGAGCCTTCTTTTTGTAACGAATGAAGTAATAATACGGATAATACGCGACTCACTCCTTGTATTCGCTCTCATCATTCCGGTGACAGCAGGGATGGGTCTTAACTTCTCAATAATAATCGGGGCAATGGCAGCACAGGCCGGCTGGATATTCATGCTTGATCTTCAGGTGCCGGGAATCCGGGGAATTGCCGGAGCCGCTCTTTCAGGAATTTTTATTTCTTTCATCTGCGGTTATATAATCGGCTCGTACCTTAACCGCGTTAAAGGACGCGAGATGATTGCAACAATCATTATCGGCATTCTCGGAGCGGGTATATACCAGTTTATATTCCTTGTTGGTTACGGCACGTTTATCCCGGCACATAACAGTGAACTGCTGCTGTCCCGGGGAGCAGGGATCAGGGACATGGTTGATCTCGCGCCGTACAGGAATATAATCGACAGGCTGTGGCTGGTTGACATTAGCGGTATACAGCTTCCATTATTCATGTTTAGCATTGTTGCTGCTGCCGCGCTTGCTGTTAAACTTATTCTTCTGACACCGGCAGGACAGAGATTCCGGGCAGCGGGGTCAGACAGGGTTGCGGCAGAACTCTCCGGAATCAATACAGATAGAACACGGATACAGGCCATGATTATTTCAACAGTGCTGGCATGCCTGGGACAGATTATTTTTCTCCAGAATATCGGAATGGTGAATGTTTATACTGCGCACATGAATTCAGATATATTTTCATGCGCCGCATTACTCGCAGGGGGGGCTACAATTAAAGAGGCAAAAATCCGGCATGCGCTGCTGGGGATTGTTTTATTTCATTCACTTTACATTGTTACACCACAGGCAGGACAGAATATTTTTTCAAACGCTGTTCTCGGAGAGTATTTCAGAAGTTTTATAGCTTACGGTTCAATAGCTATTGCCCTGATTATCAATATAAGGCATGAAAGAGAAAAGCAGGGGAGACTGCAATAGCAGCCCCCGCCTGTTCTATTTCAATTCACACTTTAAAGAATTCCATCTGGTGCATAAGATTCTCAGACTGTGAGCTTATATGTTCAGCGCTTGAGGCGATCTCCTCTGCTGCCGCAGCTGTATTCTGTGTCAGCTGATTTATCTGCTCAACAGTATTTGACATCTCCTGGTTTGTAAGCATCTGCTCATTTGTTGATGAGGATATTGAATCTGACATCCTTACAACTTTTTTAGTGTATTCAAGGACTCCGCTGCTTGATTCAACCTGACGCGCAGCGGATTCAGTAATCTTTTTAACCAGTTCCTCGGTCTGCGCAATATAATCAATTATACTCTCAAGAGC
>DINC01000268.1:7570-9321 GCA_002425885.1 Spirochaetia bacterium UBA5550
ATCTCCTCTGCAACAACAGCAAATCCCCTGCCGTGTTCCCCTGCCCTTGCAGCCTCTATAGAAGCATTCAGCGCCAGAAGATTAACCTGGTCAGAAACATCACTTATAAGCTTCACTGTTTCAGAAATTTTCAGGGTGCTTTCATTGATACTGTTCATCCCTTCAATTGTGCTCTGCATCAGACTCTGTCCGGTATTAGCCTGAATTGTTGTGTTCTTTGCTGCATCGAGAGCTTTCCCGGCGTAACTGCTTACGACCTCGTTATCACTCTTCAGCTTATCCATAAGTTTAAGAGTGGTGCCTGCCAGATCAGTCTGTTCTGCGGCATTTTTATTAATAAGTTCAATGGATGCGGAGATCTCTTCGAGAGACGCTGACGCCTCTTCCACAGAGGCAGCCTGTGTCTGTGCTGAATCTGACATCCTGCCGCTTGTCTGTGCAAGCTCTTCGGCAGAACCTGAAAGCTGTATAGCTGCGTTACGGGCATCAGTGATTACTTTGTTCAGGCTTTCACATGCGGAGTTCAGCTTTTCAGAGAGAGTACCGGTTTCATCTTTGTTAAGCAGGTGACGTTCATGTATCCTGGCAGTGAGATCACCGGCAGCAAGACTGTCGGCAAATTTGGCTATATCATTTATCGGTGCCAGTATATTTGTTGAAATCCAGACAATCATCAATGTAATGGCAATGGAAACAATAAAAGCTATTCCTGCTATCCTGAGGAGAAGCCTGGTGACTGGAGCGTAGAACTCATCCTCATCCACAACAATTACAAGGTGCCATCCGCTTACCGGAACCTTTGAGCAGAACGCGAGTTTATCCACGCCTTTATATTTATACTCATAAATACCTGACTCAGATGCGAATATCCGTTTTCCCAGATCCCTTAGACTGGGATCTTCCGATTCATGTATTGTCTTCTGAAGTATCTGGCTCTTGTCAGGATACTCAATGTATCTTCCATCTTTATCAAGGCAGACACCGTACCCGGTTTTACCCAGCTTCAGTTTGCCCACTACATCCTGTACATAGTTGAGCAGGATTCCCGCTCCGATTAATCCCTGCGGCTTGCCGTTACTGCCGATGATTGGAGCAACCATGAAAACCGTAGGGAGACCTGTAGTTCGTGAAATAAGAGGCGCAGTCAGCTGTGCCGGACCGCCGGACATTATTGATTCGTAATAATCCCGGCCTTTAAGTGTCCCCTTGAAGATTGAAATAACTCCGTCATTCATGCGGATGGTATGGTAATCATAATTCGCGTTAGCTGAATAGATATCAGCGAACTCCTGCGGATATTTTTTAGTGAGATAAAGGAACCTGTCTATATTCATCCTGTCTGTTTCTGCAAAATTTGTATTTACATTTTTCGCAGCAGGCGTGCTGGCAATACTCTCAACCTCAAGGAGCCTCCCCTTCAGCCAGGTATTAATATTCGTTGATGATTCAATGATTGTTTTAAGTACCTGTTCGCTGTACTCCTTTTTAATAATACTGCTTGTTGAATAATATGCTATAAAAGTTATGACAGCTATTCCGGCAATTACAACCGGCAGCAGTTTCGCGATGAGCTTAATCTTTAAAGAATTCCTCATATTCATGATGCGCCTCTGGATTTATTATTTTATATTTAAAAACGGCCAGGATAATCCTTTTATTTAAAATTGATTCTTATTTGCGTTTCAAATTTAACATCCGCTGACGCGTCTTTGAAATTACATGCTCATGAACCCCATAAAACATAAAAGCCG
>DINC01000268.1:9381-13266 GCA_002425885.1 Spirochaetia bacterium UBA5550
TACGCTATCTGTCGGGAACCACCCGCCGGAAAACATGATCACATACGACCGCAGTAATTATAATGACGAAAACGGATTTCATTTTTTCATACATCAACAATACACCGTACTCCACTATCACCGCAAGATAAAATACAAAAAAATAATTGACAGATATATATCATTTAGATATATATCTGTCAATTTGACAATAAAAGCTAAAGAATAAACCATCACAGAGGGTGAATCTAATGACTAAATATGACACTATAATAATTGGGGCCGGCCTGGCCGGGTTATCCCTTGGAGCAATACTGGCAGAAAAAGAAAATCAAAGGATTCTCATCCTTGAAAAGGACTGCTTTACAGGCGGTAGACTGGTTTCATTCACAGGTACCGGCGAGGGACTCAACCTCCAGGGTAAAACAATAAATGATGCACAGTACAAAGAGGTTCTCAATTCAGCAAACTCTGATTATTTTGACAGTTTGCCTGACTTAAAGGAAATCAGGAGCCGGAATCTTCTTAGGGGTTATTCTTTTGAAGCCGGCCTGCATATAACCTTCTGGGGAAACAAAGGAAAACTTGCCGCATTTTTTAATTACTTCGGCAAACATATCGATTTCCCCGGTAATGAAGGATTTGTTGTCTTAGATTCCGATACCGATGCTCTTTACGATCTGAAGCAAGGCTCACAATACGGCTGGATGGATGAAGAATCTTCTATAATAACAAAAAACCTGCTCAGGGAGATGGCACTTGCAAAGCCGGAGGAGATCAATAACTGGAGAAAAATCTCATTCGGGGACTGGATGAGAAACCGTACATCCGACAGAAAAGCATGGGAATTTCTTTCAGCAGTTGCCTCACCTCACATGGCCATGGGTGACCCCGATATGATGAATGCAGGTGAATTCATACAGTTTATGAATGATGCCGGTAAAATCGGAATGAATTTTATATCAGGTTCAACCGGTATTGTTTCAAAGCCGGGCTTTATTCTGCTGGCTGATACACTTACAGGTATTATAGAGGAGAATGGCGGAGAAATAAAACTTAATTCACCGGTAACAGAGGTGATAATCAGGAGAGGCAGGGCCACAGGTGTACGTTTCAGAAATGGAGATGAAGAGATAACAGTAGAATCAGAAAACATAGTCTGCACACTCCCTGTGCGTAAAATATTCAGCATAATCCCTGAAAATAAATTTCCTGAAGAGTTTGTACACTATATAAAAAATGATTTCTGGGGGCCCGGGATTATAACATCTTACACAGGGCTTAAAAACAATATATTCGAAACATCAGGGATAAATCCCAAAAGCTGGGTACTCATCCCTGCTTTTATTAAATCTGAACAGGGATTCAGGGGTGACGTTGACTGCAGCTGTTTTATTCAGTCATCATATTCTCCATCGCTGGCACCGGAAGGAAAGTCGATCCTTTCGATGGGGATGTGTCTTACTGATGAAGAGATCTACGATCCCGCAAAGGTAAGGCTGGTTTTTACTGAAGCTGAGAAACATATCAGTAAAGCATTCCCCTCCTTTGAAGCAGACAGGGAGTGGAGTCTCTACCTTACCGGGCCGGGGTGCTATGGTGACATGCCTCACGTCAATTGTGAAAAGCCCTCTAACCGTTCACCATGGATTAAAGGACTCTACTTTGCCGGAGATTCCTACGGAAAAAAAGTTAAAGGGAGCGGAATGGATTCCGCACTTCATTCCGCTATAGACTGCGCGGATGAAATTTCCGGCGGTAATTATATAGAACAAATACTCCCTGAATATCTAAGATAAAAAATGCTAATGGAGGCAACTCATGTCACATGGAGACTGGCTGATTTTTAAAAAAGAAAACAACATAGGTGTGATAATACTAAATCACCCTGAAATATTCAACCTGGTAAACTGGGATCTCATGAGAGAGATGGAGCAGATACAGGCTGAGATCGAAAATGATCACAACCTCCGGTGCATAGTTATACATTCCCACGGCGAGCATTTCTCCGCAGGTATTGACCTTAACTGCCTCCAGGGATGCTCATCAGAGGTTATGCTGAAAAACTTTACATGGCTGCACAGGGCGATGGGACGTTGGCAGG
Organism: Spirochaetia bacterium UBA5550; assembly: GCA_002425885.1. Taxonomy (GTDB): domain Bacteria; phylum Spirochaetota; class UBA4802; order UBA4802; family UBA5550; genus UBA5550. Next base: position 11,465 of record DINC01000268.1, read on the forward strand.
ATATAACAATCCCTGTAATAATTGCAGTGCACGGCTACACTTTCGGGATGGCTGTTGAGCTGATGCTGTCCTGTGATATCCGCATAGCTGCAAAGGGGACAAAACTCGCCCTGCCGGAACTGAAGTTCGGTCTATCACCGGATCAGGGCGGAACAACAAGGCTTACACAACTTGTGGGCTCAGGCCAGGCAAAGAGAATGATCATCGGAGCGGAGGAGATAAGCGCAGAGGAGGCATACAATATCGGCCTTGTTGAAATAGTCGTAGAGAAGGAACAGCTTATTGAGAGAGCAATGAAACTCGCGGCAAAGATTGCTTCGTTTCCCCCTTCAGGTGTCAGATTCGCCAAGGCAGGGATTAATGTAGCCCGGGAAAGCAGTACAACAGCCGGACTCCTGTTTGAGCAGGCGCAGTCTGCATACTGCTGCGGAACAAAAGACCAGGCCGAGGCTATCAGCGCTTTTCTTGAAAAACGTAAGCCTGCCCGATTTACAGGTCTGTAATTGTATCATTTGAAAACTATCAGGGAGAATTAAAAATTGGAAATTACTTCACACATCGAATACAATGTTGCAGATTCAGTCGGTATAATCACGTTTAATGATCCTAAGGGATATAATTTTATAACATGGAAGCTTATTGAGGAGATAGGCCTGATTCAGGATCAGATTTCAACTGATAATGAACTGCGTGCAGTAATATTACAATCCGACGGAAAACATTTTTCAGCTGGAATTAATTTTGCAGACCTTAAACTCCTTGATTCAACTATGGTAATGAGGGGACTACCGGCCAACCAGCGGATTTTTTCCCGTTGGCAGGAGCTCAACGTTCCTGTAATAGCTGCTGTAAACGGACTCTGCTTCGGCATTGCAACTGAACTGATACTTGGATGTGATATAAGAATCGCCTCTGATGATGCACAGTTTTCCATCCAGGAGGTCAGGTTCGGATTATCACCTGATCATGGAGGAACAACAAGACTTACACATCTTGTCGGTACAGGCCAGGCAAAAAGAATGATTATGAACTGTGAACAGATAAACTCTGCTGAAGCAAAAACTATCGGTCTCGTCGAGACAGTAGTTGCAAATAATGATCTTCATGATTATGCAATGAAAATGGCAAGAAATATGTGCAATTTCCCTCCTGCCGGTCTATGTTTTGCGAAGAAGGGGATTAACCTGGCAGCGGAAAGCAGTGTTGCTTCAGGTCTTTTTTTTGAACAGGCCCAGGCAACATACTGCTGTGGCACGGATGACCAGAAGGAAGCTATTAATGCCTATATTGAAAAAAGAAAACCGGTATATAAAAAGAAATAATGCAAATTGAAAAACTTACCGGACTTGAACAGATAAAGTGCATGATTGACGGAACAATACCTCATGCGCCAATTGCATATACAATCCCCATGAGAATTACTGAAGCAGTAAAAGGTTTTGCAACAATTCATGCACGGGCTGATAAAAATCACCTTAATCCTCATGGTGGTGTCCATGGAGGATTTGCCGCCGCTGTCCTGGACGCAGTAACAGCTTGTGCAGTGCATACCATAATTGATGCTGATGAAGGATATGCCACAATTGAAATCAGCATTAAGATGTTCAGGCCTGTACCTTCCGGAGAAAATATTATTGCCGAAGGTAGGATTATGAATATTTCAAAATCGCTTGCATGCTCTGAAGGATGGCTTAAGAATCATGAAGGAAAAATTCTCGCCTATGCAAATTCCACATTTTCTCTTTTTAAAAATAGCTAGTATTGCAAATATCTCCTTGACTTATAAACCTAAATCTTTAATC
>DINC01000268.1:13289-14996 GCA_002425885.1 Spirochaetia bacterium UBA5550
AAAACAATGGAGAAAAGTACTAATTTTTTCTTCAACACCAGCTATGGCAATATCTATCCTACACTTAAAAAGCTTGAAGAGGCCGGTCATCTTACCTCGGAAGAAGAGATTAAAAACGGAAAACTGAACAAATCATATTCAATAACAGAAAGCGGAAAAAAAAATTTCAGGGAATGGCTGGGTGAAAATTCAGAGATTGCAATGATCCGAGATGAAGCTCTCTGCCGCTTATTCTTCTACTCCTATCTTGAAAAGGATAAAATAATTGATGAACTGAACTCCTACATATCAAAGCTTGAAGCTCAGGCTGATAAAATGTCCCGCTTAAGGAAAAAGCTTCAGAATTTCGACATGGATTCATGGAGAATGAAATCACTCGACTTCGGTATAGATTATTATAATTACATGCGTAAATGTTTTCAGAAACTTCTCAAGGATATCCCCGATAAATCCTGAAAAACAATATAATGACATTTAATATTTCATCAGAACTTCATTATTCAATCAGACTTCACTTATAGAAGTTTTTTATACTCATCGAGCAGCCCCCTCTCCCTGGCTCTTATCTCCATCCATTCACGTTCATTTTTAGGTACATGGGGAATATCTTGTTTATCGCGTCTGACAAGTTTAATTGCGCCGGAGGGGCATGTGGATACACAGAGACCGCATCCGATACAGTCAGTAATAACAGGGTATTCCTTCATTTCGACAGCACCCGCCTGGCAACGATCGGCACAGACTCCGCAATTAATACATTCTTCAATGTTTATAACAGCTTTGTAATTCGATTTTGCAGCAGCATTCTTGCTTACCGCAATATATTTGCTCAACGGCCCGCAGCAGCAGCTGCAGCAGTTGCAGATGTAAAAATGTCCTGATTTGTAATTTGATGTCATGTGAACAAGACCTGCCTCTTCACATTTCTTGAGGATCGAGTATGCTTCTTCTTTAGTTATAGCACGGGCAGCACTATCATGTTCAAATGCATTCTCAACAGGCGCAAATGAGAGACAAACCTCAGTCGGTTTACTGCACTTTCTATCAAGAAGAGATTTCTCCTTCTTGCAGACACATTCCCTTACAGACCACGACTTTGATCCCTCTATCATTGATGTAATACTTTCATAAGGTTCAATGGTAGTATCATCACTAAACTCTATGCCCACCGGAATCGTCTTCATCAGAGGGGGGTTTTCACTGAAGAATATACTCCCGAAAGCCTCCCTGTCATATTTTTCACAAAGCTCTGCTAATTCTTTATCCATCCTCTTCATCTGAAATTCATAGATCCCGAAAATGAAAGGAGCAGCCCGGTAAATTTGAAAATTACCAACGCGGATCCCCATTATCTGTCCATTGTCCGTCATTTCCGGAAGCTTCATTTTCAGGAATTCACAGTCCAGACCTGTTCTTTTAGATATCTGTTCAGCGGATTCAAAAACCATTTTCAGATGCATAAGAACTGACGCATCTTCCTCAGTAAAAATTTTTTTGAGAATATCAATTTCAATACCGCTTTCAGTAGCCGGGAATCCGTTCGGCATAGCATCAAGAAATTTTGCAAGTTTATAATAGATATTTTCCATAGTCATCAGTTCCTCTGTTTAAAATGTTTTATTATTACACAAATTCCACAGCCGGTTGTTTATATATAATCCGGAGCAGATATTTAATTTATAAACATATATCAAATAGATATATATC
>DINC01000267.1 GCA_002425885.1 Spirochaetia bacterium UBA5550
CTCCTTACATCCATAATCTTTTCCGCATTGCTGAACTATGCGGGATTGAAGCTGATGAGAACATAAAAGAAATTTTAATCAGAGTTACTGCATATAATATTGAAGCGCGTTATCCTGATGAAAAGAATAATTTCAGAAAGATATGCACTGAGGATTTTACTAATAAAGAACTAAAAAATGCTGAACAGGTAATCGAATGGCTCAGATCTCTCCTCCAATAAAAAATGCTATAACACAATTTTTAAGCAGAATAAGAGAAGATAACATTGAAATTAAAGAAGCCTTTTTATTCGGTTCTTACGCAAATAATACCGAAAATAAATGGAGTGATATTGACGTTGCAATAATTTCACCTGCTTTTTCTGAAAACAGATTTGAAGAACGTATCAGATTGCGAAAAATTTCAAGCAGAGTTGATTCAAGGATTGAACCTGTTCCCTTCAGCCCGGAAAGTTTTACCGATGAAGATCCTCTCGCCTGTGAAATTAAAAGAAACGGGATACCGTTGCCGCTGCAATAATCAGATAAAATTCATCAGTGATATGTTCTGATTCTGCATGTTGTTGTATATGATTACTTTGTAAATATCTTGCAGCGTTATAATACACCAGCAGAAGACTTTGAATCTCCGTTTTTGTGACCGCATTGAGCCTTGCGGGGCTTCCGTTTAAAAAATAATTCCGATATGGATAAAAAAAGTATCCCATAAATAAAATTTTTTTAAAAACTCCGCCTTGATTCGTATATCCTTTAGAAGTTTTGAACAAATTTATCGGCATAGTAAAATTTATGGCAAAAATCGATACACCATCCTACATAAAAACACCGGGAGGAAAAATGGGTGACGCTGTGTTTTACAGTATCGGCAACCGTTCATTTATGAGAACCTATGTTATCCCGCGTAATCCACGCACAGAGGCTCAGCAGAAGAACAGGTCGCTCTTCGCGGAAGCCATGGCTTCGTGGAAAGCTCTCCCCCCTAAAGAAAAATTTCTTTATAAAGTTAGAACGCAGGATCTTGACATGCACCCGCACAATCTGTATGTCAGAGAATATATGGCGTTTCACTCAGAAAAGGACTGTACTGAGTCTGACAGTTCAGGCTTAAGAACTGACAAATTTATCAAACAAAAAGGGGGTGTAAATAGGAGATCCTTCAATTCTCCTATTATTCTCCGTTGCCTCTCCGTTAAGTCTTCAAAAAAGCTCCTGTTCACCTCCATTGATGCTGAAAACAGGCCCCGGATAATCCGATACATAATCCTGCGCCGCTAAAAAATATAAAAACCTGAAGCATAATCCCTGAGAATTCTCAAGGTACAGCCGCTTATTTTCATAATATTATGAATAATAATACTTATATTTTTACTCTTTTATGCCGATAATAAAGTACCGCGTAATACGGTCAGGAGGCTTATATGGATGCTGCATCTATAGGAGCTAATACAGCAAAAAGTATTGAACAGATGGGCGATCTTCTTAAAACAATCACTAATGCAAAATTCGGGATTGAAGAGAAGCTCATGAAAGCGGGTGTTACTGAAAAGGTTATGAATCCCGGCATGGGTGAAAATCTTGACATTACCATCTAACGAAAATGGAGGGGACTAAACCCCTCCATTTTTTCATTTATGAAAAATTACTCTGTAAGCCGCATCTGTTCCCGGCGGGATTTCATCCAGTGGTTCAAACTTCAGGCCTTCAAGCTTCTCAGCTCTCTCTTTTACAGCTTTTGTAACAAGCACCTCCCATGCTTCAGCCATATCCTCTCCGAGTTTGCTTGCGGCATTGACCTCTGCTCCGAAGACATCCTGGTCACCGATTCTGAGCATCCTCCCATAGCCGAGCCCCACACAAAGAAGTATTGTTTCTTCAGCGGGCTTATCCACATTATACTCCTTTAATACCTGCTGCATCATCCTGGTGCTCTGAATTGCTTTGTCAACATTTCTGAAAATTACAAGGAGGCTGTCACCCTCGCTTTTAAGAAGTATGCCGTCATGGTCCTCGATGACCGGTACAAGGAGCCTCTCTGATTCATAAATTGTCTGAAGAAAATGTATTATGCCGAATTTCGCTACACCGCGCGAAAAACCTGAAAGGTCGGTAAACATTACGCACCACTCCTCCCCGAAGAGATCCCTTATCCTTTTATCTATAAGTTCCTTGTCCGCTCCGGGCTTCAGCCTCTCATCTATAAGCCGCTCAAGCCTGTCCTCTGAAGCGCCCACTGCAATCACTCTGCGGTATGCCATACTCTCCCCCCCGATCCTGATTATTATACTAATTAAATTAAACTTATTCATGATATAAAGTCAAATTTTTTAATCATAATTCGCAACCTGAAAAAATCATAATTATTCCCCTATTTATTGATATTTCCGTTATAATCCATTATACTGAAATAAGTTTTAAGCTGATTCATCAGAGCGGGGAGAAGCTCCCTGATTATAATTTTATATTAAAGCCGTTTAAGCCATAAGGGGGCATATTATGGAGGACAGGATTCAACCGAGAGTAATATTTCACGTAAGTGCCTCTCTTGAATTCAACGGGAGTGATGTGAATGGCAATGTTGAGAATCTCAGCCTTAGCGGAATGCTGATAAATACAACAGACCCTGTACCGGAAAAAACAGAAGGGGAAGTTACAGTTTACCTATCAGGTTCATCTTCTGAACTGAGTCTTAATATGAACTGCGAAGTTATCCGCAGGGAGAAGCACGGCGTTGCTGTCAAATTCACTAAAATGGATATCGACTCTTATATTCACCTGCGTAATATTATCGCCTTTAACAAGATTGATGAATATAAAATTATCAAGGAATTTGAAGAAGCGCATCCCGGTGTACAGGTTTAAATAAACAGCACATGATTAGAGATGAAATTATTAATCCCCGCAGCATAGTTGTTGTGGGAGGATCAAATGATATGTCAAAACCGGGGGGCACAGCCCTCCGTAATATTATTAATGGCGGGTACAGGGGGGAAATTTTAGTTCTCAATCCCAGAGAAAAATCAGTGATGGGTTTGAAATCCTATCCCGATGCTGAATCTCTGCCGCAGGTGGAGTGTGCGATATTCGCTGTACCCTCAGTTTATGTACTGCAAAATGCTGAGCCCCTTGCACTGAAGAAAAACACAAAAGGATTCATTGTGTATTCAGCAGGATTCAGTGAAACCGGTGCTGAAGGTAAAGCTCTCGAAGAGAGACTCACCGGCATAGTTACATCAGTGAACGGCACACTCATAGGGCCGAACTGCACAGGTTTACTCTTCCCCGGATTTGCCGCAGCTTTTGCAGGCCCCACCCCGGAGCTTGTACCGGATGGCGCTGATTTTGTTTCAGCATCAGGCGCTGTCGCTGTATTCACTCTTGAAAGAGCTCTGCCCATGGGGATTCGTTTTGCATCCGTGATAGCGGTGGGAAACTCTGCCCAATGCGGTGTTGAAGATATTGTGCAGCACTGGGATGAATCCTTCATTGATTCATCATCCCATGTGAAGCTTCTTTACATTGAACAGATTAAAAAGCCTGATTTGCTGATAAAGCACTGCCGTTCACTGAGGGAGAAAGGATGCAGAATTGCAGCTATTAAGGCTGGATCTACTGAGGCAGGCTCGCGTGCTGCCATGTCTCATACAGGCGCCCTGGCGAGTCCGGATATTGCTGTTGATTCTCTCTTCAGAAAGTGCGGGATAACAAGATGTTTCGGCAGGGAGGAGTTTATATATACTGCCGGTGTCCTGATGCACAGGAAGGCTCCGGGAAAAAAGTTCGCAGTAATTACCCATGCCGGCGGGCCTGGTGTTATGGCTGTTGACGCGCTGTCGCATAACGGCATCAATGTGCCTCAGATAGAGGGCCCGGCATCAGAGAGGCTTAAACAGGAACTATATAATGGTTCTTCTGTTGCCAATCCTATTGATTTCATTGGAACAGGGACCGCAGAGCAGTTGGGGAAGATACTGGACTTTATTGATAATGATGTCCCTGAAATCGACAGTTCCATGGTAATCTTCGGGACTCCGGGACTTTTTGATGTTAAGCATGTATATAATCTTATTGATGAAAAAATGAAATCTTTGCATAAACAGGTATTCCCGGTGCTCCCATCAACGATGCTTGCCTCTGAGGCTATAGAACACTTTATAAAACTCGGGAGAGTATACTTCCCTGATGAAGTGCTGCTGGCGAAGTCACTTGCTGCAGTATCAAACACCAAGACCCCTTTCCCCGGTGTTGCGGATTTAAATGCAGACATGAAAAAAAGAGACACCGTAAAAATAAAAAAAATTATTGAAGCAGCACCTGACGGGTTTCTAAAACCTGAAAGTATAAGAAAGCTGCTCTACTCTGCGGGAATTCCTCACGCAAGGGCGCTCTCTGTCAGCACCCCGGATGAAATTAAGTTTGCTGCTGCAGCACTTGGATTTCCCCTGGCAATGAAAGTTTCAGGGCCTGTACATAAAAGTGACGCAGGAGGTGTAAAACTTAATATTTCATCAGCGGATGAAGCGCTGGAAGTTTATAGTTCACTGATGAAGATCAACGGAGCAGCAGGTGTAGTAATGCAGCAGATGATCCGGGGAACAGAACTTTTCATCGGAGGAAAACACGAGCCGGGGTACGGCCATATTATTCTCTGCGGCCTCGGCGGGATATTTGTTGAAACTCTGAAAGATATATCTGCGGGAATTGTCCCTGTGGGGATGGATGAAGCTCTTGATATGATAAGGCGCCTCAGGGGGTATGAGCTTATTAAAGGAGCCAGAGGTAAAGCCAGGGTCAGTGAAGAAAAATTTGCGGAGATCATTATACAGGTATCCTCACTTCTTGAGGAAGCTCCGGAGATAAAAGAGATTGATCTGAATCCTTTCATCGGGACAGGAGAGTTGATTCAGTCTGTTGACTGCAGGATTTTTATCGATAAAAATAAAGTCTGATTATCTACTTTATTTTTTTCTCCTTCCTGTTTTTCTTTTCTGTTTTCACTGCCTCTTCACGTTTTTTTCTGGTTTTAGGCTTCATCACCGAATACCCGAATGTTCCCAGCTCCTTTGTGAGTCTATAATATGAGCCGTGACTGTAGCATATTGGTTTCGCGCTTTCAAGTCTGAACTTACCTGATTCATCTATATACTGCTCATCAACATTAACAGCCAGAACCTCTGCGAGAAACATATCGTGTGAGCCCAGTTCAATGATCTGTGTAACCCGGCACTCTATATTTACAGGGGATTCTTTAATTAATGGAGCTTTAACAACAGATGCAGGGTGCGGAGTAAGACCGAGGTGAGTGAACTTCTCAATATCTCTGCCTGAACGTACACCGCAGAAATCAGCGGCAAAGGCAAGTTTCTCTGTTGTGAGGTTAATCACAAATTCTCCTGTCTCTTTAATTATATTATATGAATGCCTCTCCTTCCTGATTGATATATATGTCATTGGCGGAGCGGTACACACTGTGCCTGTCCATGCTACTGTCAGTATATTATATAAAGAAGGTTCACTTCCGCAGCTCACCATAACTGCCGGGAGTGGATATATCATAGTGCCGGGTTTCCACTGAATTTTGGACATACATTTGCTCCATTGATTTTATGCTACAATAAAATCAGACAGGACAATATATGCCGGGAAAAATCAACTAATTATGATAAGGATGGGAGTGAATTATGTGCCGTTTTGAGTTAATCCCCGCAAAAAAATTTTGCCCCCGCACCCCCTGAGGGGGCAAAGCTATTATTATATAACTTTAAACAATAATCCAAAACTGAAATACAATGCTTTCCTCTGCCATGGTTATAGTTTATTTTTTAAAAGCCAGGCGAAAGAATGTTTTATCTTTGCCCCCTCCGGGGGTGCGGGGGCTTCTTAGTAAAGGCTGGCAGGACTGCCCTTTGCAGATTCAGAACTTCGAAGCACTATAAACTGCCCTTGCTATCTGTGACAGCGGCAGCACCTTGTCAACTGCATTTAGCTTTATCGCCTCTTTCGGCATACCGAAAACAATACAGGTCTCCTCATCCTGTGCTATGTTGTAAGCTCCGGCATCCTTCATCTCGCGCATCCCCTTTGAACCGTCATCACCCATACCGGTCATGATTACACCGATTGCATTTTTACCGGCATAGTGTGCAGTTGATCTGAAGAGTACATCAACCGACGGCCTGTGCCTTGTCACAAGGGGGCCGTCTTTTACTTCCACATAATACTGCGCGCCGCTTCTTTTTAGAAGCGTATGCATGTTGCCCGGAGCAATGAGCGCCTGCCCGCGAAGGACACTGTCGCCGTTTTTTGCCTCCTTTACACTTATACTGCACAGGGAATCAAGGCGTTCAGCAAAGGCTCTGGTAAAATTTTCAGGCATGTGCTGAACAATAATAACACCGGCAGTATCAAGAGGGAGATCAATTAGAAATTCACGCAGAGCTTCGGTCCCTCCGGTTGATGCTCCAACAACCACTACCTTATCCGTAGTCTCTGTGAGCACACTCTTTTTTACTTTTGGCATGATCACATCAGCAGTATATTTCGGTGTGGGTTCAATTGCCATCGCGGGATTGACTTTTTTTAACCTGGCTGATGAAGCTGCCCTTATTGTGTCTGTAATTCTTATCCGTGACTCTTCAAGAAACTGTCTGGTGCCCATCTTGGGCTTCGTTATAATATCAACAGCACCGCTTGAAAGGGCTTTAACTGCAGAGTCTGAACCGTCATCAGCAAGACTTGAGCATATTATAACAGGTATAGGGTGCTGAGCCATAATCTTCTGGAGAAATGTAAGGCCGTCCATACGGGGCATCTCTATATCAAGAATAATTACATCAGGAATTTTTTCCGCAATCTTTTCGGCAGCACAGTACGGATCTGAAGCTGTTGCTATTACTTCAATATCCCTTTCATTAGAAAGAAGCCCGCTTATCGTCTGCCGCACAACAGCGGAATCATCTACGATGAGTACTCCGATTTTCTTTTCCATCTGCACAACCTCCGGTTACCGGATTATCACATTTGATATATTCGAGAAAGGTCTTGCCGCTTCCCGGGTGAAAAATTATTTTTCTCGCCTTTGTGCCGCCGGTATCCTCGGCAGAAATTTTCAGTTTCTCTTTTTCAATAATATTTTTTATCATTTCAATATTCTTTTTCCCAACGGATGCGGATGTGCCTGATGTGAGAGATTGAAGAACATCCCCTCCTCCAAAAAGCATAAGCCGCGTTCGGGTAATATCAACGCCGAGATCAGACATTCTGTTCTTAATATAATAGAACGAATAATCAACATAATCCGGGTCCGGCGAAACCGGGGGGGAATTTTTTATCACCCGGTTTTTTTCAACATACTCCGGAAGAAGCGCATGGAATATTCCGCCGATCCTGCGCTCAGGAGAATACACTGTAAGAGCCACGCATGAACCCAGCACTGTAATTATGGGGTTTTCATCCGCAGTTACAATAATCTGCCCGGGGTGAAGAAAGTAATGTTTTTTCAGGCCTGCAATCAAGCTCATGATTATATCCTTCTGTATACTGTAGGTTCAACACACCTTAAAGGGAGGTCATACCCTGCCATGGTTTCTGAATGCCCGATAAACAGATACCCGTTTTTCGACAGATGAGACGCAAGCTTTCTGATAATGTCTTTCTGGTTCTCCTTGTCAAAATAGATCAGAGCGTTTCTGCAGAATATTATATCAAACTTCTCACTGAAAGGGTATGATTTATCCATAAGGTTCATGGGAATAAATTCAGCATTGGCGCGGAGTTCCGGCACAATCCTCACCAGTTCCCTCTTTTCGTTTTTTCCTCTCATAAAATATTTTTTCATATATTCATTCGGCAGCTTACCCACCCTCCCTTCTCCGTAAACTCCACGGGCGGCAGACGCGAGCACCTTGGTCGAAATATCCGTGCCTGTTATGCGGTAAAGGTATGACCTGTAATTTCTTCTTCGCCTGAACTCCTCTATTGTTATGGCAAGGGTATAAGCCTCTTCGCCGGTTGAACAGGCCGCGCTGAGCACACGAAGGGCGCGCCTTGTGCCCGCGCCGCCTGACTCGCTGAGTTCGGGCAGAGCTTTGGAGTACATGAAATCAAAATGCTGCGATTCTCTGAAAAAACTGGTTTCGTGGGTTGATACAAGATCTGCGAATATGAGGAATTCATCTGCACCTTTTGCTGACCTTATAAAGCCGTAATATTCAGCATAGCTTTTGCATCCCAGAATGTTCAACCGTTTTGAGAGCCTGCTTGTTAGAAGAATTTTTTTTACAGCGGGCATTTTTATTCCGAACTCGCTCTCGATGAAGGAGCTTATTTCAATCCTTTCCCGCTCGGTCATCTTTATATTTTCCAGCGCGTCCATATACCCGCCTCTCTTTTAATTAATCTGTTATCCCGCAGCTGCAGCGCTCTCCTGTACAGACTCTCCCTGAAGCAGTTCACCTGCCCCCGCCTCAAAATGTTCCCTGGCTATTGAAAGATCATCCTCGGAAAAAACCCTGTCAACATTAAGGATTACCACAAAATCATCACTCTGTTTACCTATGCCATTAATCAGATCCGCACTGAGCTTCATCCCCACTTTTGGAGGGGGTTCTATCTGGTCCTTCTCAAACCGCAGTACCCCTTTAACAGCATCAACCAGTGCCCCCACAACAGCCATTCCATCATCGTAATTTGCTTCAACAATAATTATGGCACTGTCATCTGTGATTACTGATTCGCTCATACCGAATTTCTGTCTGAAGTCCATTACAGTAACGACACTCCCCCGCAGATTAAGCACTCCGGCGATATAAGCCGGTGTACAGGGTATGGGAGTGATCTTTGTGTATGAAAGGACCTCCCTTGTCTTAAGCACATCGAACGCGAAATACTTTCCATCAAGCATAAATGAAAGGTACTGGGCGCTTTCACGTGTTTCATCTCCTGTCATATAATCACCCCTTTAGTTTATCCTTTCAAACTCAGAATCCTCTGAATCACCCATGTTCAGAACAACTCCGCTATGTTCATTACCCGTTCCTCCGCCGCCGAGAGGAAGAATCTGTTCATTTACTTTTTTCCTGCCGTTTCCATTACCGTTACCATTACCGTTTCCTTTTACTGAGGCGGCAGAATAATCCTTATGATGCAAATCAACATGCGGTGTTATTATGTGGGGATTATGATAACTCGCAAAAGCCGCTCCGGCATTCATGGAAGAAGTTGTTTCAAGAGTTTTTAATCCTGTCTTGAGGAAGTTAATTGCCTCCTGCATATGTACAGTCTGGGCAGAAAGTTCTTCTGCTGTTGCAGCCAGTTCCTCTGCGCTTGAAGCATTCTGCTGCACCACGCTGTTAAGCTGCTGTATGGCAGTATTAATCTGCTGCGCGCCATTCGCCTGCTCGCCGCTGGCTGCATTGATCTCTGCTACAAGCTCCGAGGTTTTCTGAATGTCAGGAACAAGTTTCTGAAGCATTTCACCTGCTTTCTCCGCGATACTTACACTTGAACCTGAAAGCTCGCTTATCTCAGCAGCCGCCACCTGACTCCTTTCAGCCAGTTTCTGAACTTCACTTGCCACAACTGCGAATCCGCGTCCATGATCGCCGGCCCTTGCTGCTTCAATAGATGCATTCAAAGAGAGGAGGTTTGTCTGCCTGGCTATCTCCTGTATAATTGAAATCTTCTCCGCTATATTCTTCATAGCCTGCACTGTATGGCGCACAGCTTCACCGCTCTCCCTTGCATCCGTAGCGCTCTTCGATGCTATCCGCTCAGTCTGACCTGCATTGTCCGCATTCTGCCTTATAGTGGCAGTCATCTCCTCTACTGCTGATGAGATCTCCTCGACACTTGCCGCCTGTTCATTTGCCCCCTGAGACAGCTCTTCTGATGAAGAGGATATCTGTTCACTACCGGCGCTTACATTGCTTGACGACACCTCAATTGAATTAACAACATTCAATATTGAACGCGTAAGAAAAAGAGCAATTGTTATGGAGAGCGCAATAGCTGCAATAATCGAAATAATCATTATTATTGAAATGAGCCTGGCAACAGACTGACTGCTTGTATATGCAGCAGAAGCCTCCTGCTGATTGATCCTGATTATCTCCTTTAGTGACGGGGAAATTTTCTCTGTAAAAATTGGAGCCGCAATATCAACAATTTTATTGACCTCGACTATCTCTCCTCTTCTGGAATATGGAAGTAATTCGTTAACAGCTTCTTTATATTTTGCAATAGATTCGTGCAGAACTACAGTGAGGTCCCGCTCTTTCTGATTTTTTGCAATATTCTTATATGTATCAATATCCTTCACAAAAGAAGCATATATACTGTCAATTGCCTTTTCATGTTTCAGCTTCTCATCCTGAGTTGGTACAGTCATGTGCTTTAAGATATTCACCCGGAGAGAAAGCCCCTTAATCTCAAGCTCTTCAGCAAGCCTTATTCCTTCAAGGTTGTTAGTATAAAGATTATTCAGCATACCGTCTATTCTGGAGGTGCTGAAAATCCCCACAAGCCCGACAACTAATGTCACTGCCGCTGCCAGAAAAAATGTCGAAAGCAGTTTTGCCCTGATACCGAGTTTCATATTTATACTCCTTGTATTTGTTAATGCCTGATCATATTATCAGGCACACTACCTTTAGCAGCGCCGCTCATTGATCGTACAATGCAGTGAGCGTCAAGTATGAGCGCCACTGTCCCGTCTCCAAGTATTGTTGCTCCTGCTATCATATCAATATTGTGGCTTCCTCTCCCCAGCGGTTTCACAACGGTCTGGTATTTCCCTATAACCCTGTCCACCAGGAAGCCGTATCTCTCTTCCGCTATCTCAGATATCACAATCTGCGGATAAGCAGCCTCCTTGTCATCAAATCCGAAAATATTTCTTAAATCAATACAGGGGACAATATCGCCGCGGAGGTTAATCATAAAATTGCTACCCTCGTCCCGTTCAGTTGATGTTGAAAAATCGAGGCACTCCCGGATGTTTGTCAGATTAAAAATATAGGGGCTCCCTCCAAGTTCCACCATAAACCCGTCAATAATAGCAAGTGTAAGAGGAATAGTAAGGCTGATAGATGTACCTGTTCCATCCACACTTTCTACTACAATACGTCCCCGCAGTTTCTCAATATTACGCTTAACAACATCCATTCCGACACCACGGCCGGAAATATCCGTGGTCACCTCCGCTGTTGAAAACCCGGGCTCAAATATCATGCTGAAAATCTGCCGGTCATCAACTTCTCCGGGGGGAAGAAGGTCTCTATCAATCGCGCGTGCTTTGATCTTCTCCCTGTTAAGTCCCCCTCCGTCATCTGAAATCCTTATAACTACATTGGCTCCTGCATGTTCAGCAACAAGCTGTATAAGGCCTGTTTCATCCTTCCCCGCTTCGATTCTTTTTTCAACGGTTTCAATTCCATGATCGCATGAATTTCTTATTATGTGCATCAGCGGATCTCGAAGAGCCTCAATGACATTTTTATCCAGTTCCGTCTCCCCGCCTGTAGTAATAAGTTTTATTTTCTTACCGAGAGTCCCGGATAGATCGTGCACAAGCCTGTGAAAGCTGTTGAATGTTTCAGATATCGGCACCATTCTTATACTCATGGTGTTATCACGCAGTTCATTTGTCAGCCGCCCGAAACTTTCAGCTATTGCCATAAACTCGGGGACCCTTGATACCGCTGATTCCTGGTTCAGCCTTGCCTGAAGAGTAACAAGTTCACCAACAAGATTAACCAGAGTGTCGAGCTTTTCGTTTTTAACGCGAATCGAAGTAGTATCCGCTCTCCTTCTGTCAAAGGCAAGTTTCTCCTGCCGGGCATCCTGTTTGGATCTCCCCTCCATCAATGAAAGCATTGGAGAGACCTTCTTCTCAATCCCCTCCCGCTCCTCTTCATTGCGGAAAAACGCGTTATTGAGAAAAAACCCGTCCCTGTATTTTATTACGACCTCAGCGTAATCCTCTGTAAACATGAATACATTTTTAATATCAAAAACATCTTTTGATGTTTCAAGATCAACGACCCAGCTCAGGTAGCACTGTTCAGGCTCAATCTCATCAAAGTCAGGAATAGAGGATATATCAACACGCACTTTGAAGTCACCCAGTGCCGAAAGCTCGGAGAGCATTGGCTCAATCTTAATTCCCCGCGAAAGTATATCCGGGGTCGGCATGAACACAATCCTGTACATCTCCATGGAATCTTTCACTGCACCGCTTCCATATACATCTGCGCATGCGGCAGGCATAACCTCCGGGACATCTTTTATCTCATGAGTTTTCTCATCACATGAAATATCCCCTGTAATATCCCTGACCTCCTGAAGAATATTTTCGCGCAGAGCTTTCTGCTCTTCATTATCAGAGCCATCAAGAAGAAACCTCATGCAGTCCTTTGCTTTAAGGGAAAGCCGGATTATCCTCTCATCAGCGCTGAACCTCCCTTTTCTCATGCAGTCAAATAGATTTTCCAGATCATGAGTAAAGCCTGCAAGGTCCCTGTAACCGCACATGCTCCCCGAACCCTTGATTGTATGCAGTGCCCTGAATACAGTATTGATAAGTTCACTATCCGAGGGATTACTCTCCAGTTCAATGAGCGGCATCTCCATCTGCGCCAGGAGTTCAGCAGCTTCATCGCGAAAAATATCTCTCAACGCTTCAACATCCATCTGCACCCCCTTCAAAACTCAGGATACTGCGGACATCAATACCGCAGAGATTTGCAGTCTTTATGAAGGCATTATCGCCGGAACAGTTGACAAGGATAAGTTCCCTGTTTATTGATTTAAGCTTGAAATGATATGATATAAGAAGCTGAATGAAAGTGAAGTCAGTATCAGATACAGTTGCAATGTCAAACCTGTAAAGTTCCACCGGTTCCCGGAGCAGCCTGGTGAGTCCGGTTTTTATTTTTGACATACTCCGCACAGTGGTGTCCCCGTCAAATGATACGAGGATTGAATGGCTGTTTTTTTTACATGTCAGTAATGCCATAAACACCGATCCGCTGGTAACACAGCTTATATTATAAAACCGTTCAAGACAGTAATCCCGTAATCAACTCCGATAAGCCGGAACTCATTTCGGCATAAACCATCACTAATAAATATTGATGCATCCTGCTCCTCTGAAAAATCAGTTAAAAATAAAGAATTAACAAAAATCCAACAAATGATAACCCAATTTATAAAAGAAAAGTAACGAAGTGTATAAAAAATAGATGTTTTTATTGCTATTAAGCAGATTAAATACCGATTAAGTGTTTTGATTATATAATCTTATAAGCGAAACACTTAATGGATTGTAGAAGGAAGTGTTACAATTGAAAATGTAACCACGAGGTCCGCTCTGTTGAATGAAACAGGGGAACGATATGAAGAATTATAGACGCGAGGAAGAACTTCAAAGATGATCACCGTAACAATTATTATAAACCGGATTTCTGATACCCCAGCTGCTGGGAAACGAGCTCGGAAGTATATTTCACAGCCCTGATTATCTCTTCTCTCCTGGGATTAACCATTGCTGTTTCACCTGTAACGACAAATGCCGCAAAGACATTTCCTGTATGATTTCTAAGCGGCCCCCCGATTCCGGACAGCCCCCGCACGTTCTCCTCATTATCAAAAGCAATACCGTTTTCACGGACAGCTGCGAGCTCCGCTTCAAAAAGTTTACTGTCAGATATTGAATTCACAGTCCATTTGCTGAATTCGTAATTTCTGAGAATGCTGTCTCTCCTCTTCCCTTCCATAAAAGCGAGCATAATTTTACCGATACAAGAGGTATGCGCCGCAATGCTCAACCCGGCATCGGGATACGCGATAAAATTATTATCCGCCTCCACCCTGAATAGAAGGATGACCTTATTGCTAAGCATTGTCCCGACATTGATAGGTATGCCGAACTGAAAGCAGAGCCTCTCCATCCATACCCTAGCTGTTGAGACAAGGTTCATATTCATCGAATATCTTGAGCCCAGCTGAAAAAGCATGGGGCCCAGCCTGTATCTTGATGTCATGGGGTCACGTTCAAGGTATTCAAGGGCTGTAAGAGTATTCACAATCCCCTGTATTGTTGTTTTGGGCAGATTAAGGGCCTGGGAAAATTCACCAATACCAATAGTTTTATTTTCCATTAGAAAAAGATTCAGAACATCTGCGGCCCGCACGATGGACTGAATCATTTTTTTATCTTTAGCTTCATTCATGAAAATTAGTTATCTCCAATATTTAATAGCTGTCAATGATTTCCCCGTTCTATTTTAACGAATAAATGAAAAGAAAACAATAAAAACCACTTGACTTTACGAATATATTCGATCTAAGCCTNNTATATACGACATTATCGAATAATATAAAAAAGGGGGAATAGATAATGGCAAAATTACTGAAACATGTCAAAAATCCGCAGGAGGAATACAGCAGAAAGCTTAAATCACCGGATGAGGCTATGGGTTTAATAAAATCAGGTGACCGGATTATGTATGGTGAATTTGTGAATACACCTGACACATGCGATGAAGCTCTTGCAAAAAGGAAGGATACCCTGAAAGATGTCTGGGTTTACACAAATACCCTCACATTCATCCCGAAAATTTCACTGGCAGATCCGACCCACGAACATTTCCTTCACATGGATCTCTCCTACAGCATAATCGGGAGAAAACTCAGCGACGCGGGGCTATGTTTCCATGTACCATGCGGTTATAACAGCTGTTATAAAATGCTCAAGGAGAGTCCGGATTGTCCCAGGGTGGCAATTATCGGAGTATGTCCCATGGACAGCGAAGGATATTTTAACTTCGGGCCAACTTCTTCTCTGAATCCGTTGTTTCTCGACATATGTGATACGATAATAGTGGAAGTCAATACGAATCTGCCGAAGGTCTACGGCGGAGGAGAGTTTGCCATCCATGTTTCACAGGTTGATGCAATAGTCCAGGGTAGCAACAAACCACTTCTCCAGGTACCGAAACTTGAAGCAAAACCGGCTGATGATCAGATCGCAAGACACGTTGTAAGCAGAATTGAAGATGGAGCGTGTATCCAGCTCGGTATAGGGGGTATGCCGAACCGTGTCGGTGAGCTTATCACACAGTCAGATCTGAAAGACCTCGGAGTACATACTGAGATGCTTGTTGATTCATACGTTGACATGTTTGAGGCGGGCAAAATAACCAATATGAAAAAGAACATAGATAAAGGAAAGTTTGTATTTACATTCGCCATGGGGAGTGACAAGCTCTACAACTTCATAAATGAAAATCCGCAGTGCAACATCATGCCCCCTATTTACACGAATGACCCGGCTGTTATCGGAAAGAATGATAATGTTGTATCAATATGCAGCTGCATCCAGGTTGACCTCTACGGGCAGGTTTCTTCTGAATCTGTAGGGCCGCGGCAGATATCCGGTACCGGCGGACAGTTTGATTTTATATTCGGGTCATATCTTTCCAAGGGCGGAAAGGGATTCCTCTGCCTGAACTCCACAGCAACAGATAAAGAAGGGAAACTGTCATCAAGGATCGTTTTCGGACACGAGCCAAGCACAGCTATAACTGTTCCGCGCCATGTCTCACATTTTATTGTTACAGAATATGGAGTGGCGGACATGAAGGCAAAAGCAACGTGGCAGAGAGCCGAGGATCTTATAAACATAGCCCATCCCGACTTCCGTGATGACCTCATCAGAAGCGCGGAAGAGATGAAGATTTGGAGAAGATCCAACAAGATCGCATAGCTCTATGCGGGACGAGGCACCATTGCCCGTCCCGCATTGCATTCGCTAAAGACCAACAAGAGGTAATCAGATGAAAGAACTGGAAGTATTCAGAAAAATTGCCGCTAATCCTTTTGGCTATGCCGGGGAGATAAAAAAAAGCGGTAAAAAAATAATAGGGACTTTCTGCAGCTATGCGCCTGAAGAGATCATTACAGCAGCGGGAGCAGTCCCGTTCAGAATATTCGGGACAAATGAAACTATAACACGGGCTGACGCGCATATACAGGCGTACTGCTGTTCACTTGTGCGGGGCGGGCTTGAGGATGCACTGAGCGGCAGGCTCGGATTCATTGACGGAACAGTATTTCCCCATACCTGCGATTCAATACAGAGACTTTCTGATATATGGCGTCTCAACGGGAAATTTAATTTTCACTTTGATGTAATCATGCCTGTAAAATTAAACACGCAGAGTGCAAGGACTTATATGTGTGATGTGCTTGAAAAATTCAGGCGGGAACTTCAGGAGTCACTGGGTGTTGAAATAACAGAAGATAAACTGAAGGCTTCAATAAGCATGCACAACAGGCTGCGGGAGAACCTGAATAAGCTTTATGATATAAGGATGACAAATCCCGGACTGATCAGCGGGAGCGATATACACTCGGTTATAAAAGCTGTAATGGTAATGGATAGAACGGATGCCGCTGTTGCAACAGGTACACTTGTTGCTCACCTGGAAAATCCGAAGCAGGGATCTTTAAAAGCCAAAAGGATATTTCTTTCAGGAGGGGCGTGCATCCATCCGGATATCTACTCTATTATTGAAGAATCAGGCGGAGTTGTTGTGGGGGATGAGCTCTGTACAGGTACACGATATTTTGAAGGAAAAGTTTCAGAGAATGGGGATCCGGTCAAATCTATTGCAGACAGGTTCTGCGACAGATTAGTATGCCCGGCAAAATATTTTTCAAATACAGCACGGGGAGATGAGCTGCTGGATGGAGTTAAAAAAACCGGAAGTGACGGAGTTATATTCTTCTACCTGAAATTCTGCGATCCTCACTCATTTGATTATCCGTACATGGCGGAGTATATGAAAAAAGCTGATATTCCGAATATGCTTCTTGAGATTGAAGACTCATCCGGTTCAGAAGGGCAGCTCAGGACGCGGATTGAAACATTTATTTCCACCCTTTAATAATGGAGAATATCATGACCGAAAAAAGCGATAATACAAAAATCAGGTCTGTCAAAAGAATGAAAGAGATTATGACGGCATATTATATTGACGCAAAAACTGCCGGGCAGAACGGGAAAAAGGTTGCATGGATAACAAGCGGCGGTCCTGTGGAACCACTGATCGCAATGGATGTTATCCCTGTTTATCCTGAAAATCATTCAGCAATGATAGGCTCAACAAAAATGGCAATCGACCTCTGTGAGAAAGCTGAAGCCATGGGGTATTCCAGGGATATCTGCTCGTATGCCCGTGCTGATATTGCATGCGCTACAGTAAACGGCGGTCCAATAGGTGGACTCCCCAGGCCGGATTTCCTGGTATGCTGCAATAATATATGCGGAACAGTAATGAAGTGGTACGAAGTACAGGCGAGGTATTTTAATGTTCCTTTATTTATTTTCGACACACCGTTTATTCATACTGATTTTTCTCAGGAAGCCAGAACCTATGTAGTAAAACAGATGGAGGAGTATTTTATATTTCTTGAAGAACAGTGCGGAAAAAAATTTGACCGCGACAAGCTCAAAGATGTTGTAAAAAAAAGTGTAGAGGCGCAGAGGCTCTGGAAGGAAGTGCTTGCAACAACAAAGCATAATCCGGCGCCGATGTCAGCCTTTGATGCTTTTTTCCACCTGGGGCTCATTGTTACACTTCGCGGCACAGAGACAGTCAATGATTACTACACCGAACTTCGTGATGAGATGAACGAAAGGATACAAAACGGCATAGGTATTATTCAGGAACAGAAGTACAGGCTGCTATGGGACAACCTCCCGCTCTGGTACAAAACAAAATGGCTCTCAGATACCTTCGCATCACATAACGCCTGCCTTGTGGCTGACACATATACATCTGCATGGAGCTTTGTTATAGATATGATTGATCTGGACAAGCCCGTGGAATCTCTTGCGATGGCTTATTCCAATGTATATATCAATATCTCAATAGACAGAATGTATGAAAACCTCAGTACAATGATAACCGAATGGAAAGCTGACGGGCTTGTGCTCCATTCCAACAGGAGCTGCAAACCCTACTCCTTCGGGCAGTATGATACTGCCAGAAGAGTCTCTGATGAATTCGGAATACCCACGCTGATGCTTGAAGCTGACATGCTTGACGGACGCCTCTTCAATGAAAGCCAGGCACAGACAAGGATTGACGCGTTTATTGAACTGATCAGACAGAGGAAAGGTGAGTAATGATAAGCGCCGGAATTGATATAGGGTCAATAACTTCAAAGGTTGTTATTCTTGATGATGGCAGAATATACGGATCAAAAATCGGATTTACCGGTTACAACGCTGAACGTGCCGGAAGTTCAATATATAATTCGCTGATTGAGGAACTTGGGATTAAACATGAAAACGTGAACTCCATTGTTGCAACCGGTTATGGAAGGAACAGCGTGCAGTTTGCTGATAAAACTTATACAGAGATCCTATGCCACGCTGCCGGTGCTTTCTATAATAACAGCGATATAAGAACAATAATTGATATCGGCGGGCAGGACAGCAAGGTTATTTCGCTCTCCGCGGACGGAAATGTGAAAGATTTCTGCATGAATGATAAATGTGCTGCGGGTACCGGAAGGTTCCTGGAGGTAATTGCAAGAGCTCTTGAAATAGACCTTGAGAATTTCGCGCGGCTTTCTCTTCAATCCGGAAAACCTGCATCAATTTCCACTACCTGCACCGTGTTTGCCGAATCAGAAGTAATATCACTCATAGCGAAAGGTGAATCACGTGAAAATATTATAGCAGGGATACATGATTCTGTAGCTTCAAGATTATCATCCATGGTTTACCGTGTGGGATTGAATCCGCCGGTTATGATGACCGGCGGTGTTGCAAAAAACTCCGGGCTTGTAAAAGCGATAGAGAACAGGCTCGGTACCGGAGTACTTGTGCCTGAATCAGCGCAGATCAATGGTGCTCTTGGCGCGGCGCTGCTGGCTGCGAAGCAGAATTACAGACAATAAAATCAGCGAGGTGAGTTATATGTCAAAAATTAATTATGGTCTTGAGAATAAAGTTGTACTGATTACAGGGGGGAGCAGCGGTATCGGCCTTGCGCTTGCACTGGAACTTTTAAAGCAGAATGCCAGTGTTATTATCTGCGGACGAAAAGAGGAGAACCTTGCCAGAGCCGCCAGCATACTCGGCGACAGCGGGAGGCTTACCACAATCAAAGCTCATATCGCGAAGGAGGAGGATGTAACCGCGATGTTCGGGCAGATAGAAGAGCAGTTCGGCAGGCTCGATATACTTATTAACAATGTCGGGATGAATCTTATAACACCTTCCATTCCGGATACTTCACTGGTACAATGGAGCAAAATAATTGATACGAACTTAAACGGAACATATCTTTGTTCAAGAGGTGCTGCGAAGATCATGAAGAAACAGAATTCCGGGAAAATAGTATCTATCTCATCAATTGCAGGAAGAAAGGCCACTCCTGCCATGGGAGTTTACGGTATTGCTAAAGCCGGGATGGAGATGCTTACAAAAGTCCTTGCTGCAGAGATGGCTCAATTTAATGTGCAGGTAAACGCTGTTGCCCCGGCCATGGTAAGGACAGAGTTCAGTGAGCCGTTCTGGGGAAATGAGGATATATACAAATCAATTATAAAAAATATCCCTGCCGGCAGAATAGCAGAAACAAAAGATATTATTGATCCCGTGCTGTTCATGGCATCGGAGGGATCATCATTCATAACAGGTCAGACACTTGTTGTTGATGGCGGATCAACTATTATTTAAATAAAAAGAACTTAATCTTTACATAGAGAAATGTTCCCCTTCTCTCCCATGAACTTCTTTATCTTTTCATGGGCGGGGAGAGGTTCTACTGTGTTTATTCTTTCATACTCCGGAACCTTTACTTTCCGGTGCATATATCAAGGTTATACATCGGAGGGCACGGCCCGCCTGATAATATACTCCCCTCCAGTTCAGATCCCTCTTTATAACCTGCCGCTTTGAAACATTTATTGAATTCACTCTCTTCAAAAATAAAATCTCTTTTAAAGAAACCTTCAACTTTTACCCTGTATTGAATCTTTGCGTCAGATTTAATCTTTTCAACAGATGTAACTTTAACAACACCGGTTTCAGGAGGCCGCTCGCCATAGGTGCATTTACCAACGGGCCTCAGGCATCCTGTGAAGAAAAATATAACTGCTGAAAAAGAAATTAAATATATAATACTGTAAAAACATCCGGGCTTCATTAACTCCTCCTGTTTCGGTCTTATCAAAGTATAAAAAAAGATATTTAAAAAGTCCAGAAGTTTCAGTTGCCATGCTCTAATATATCAGAGATATTTT
>DINC01000082.1:0-3985 GCA_002425885.1 Spirochaetia bacterium UBA5550
TCACAATTACAAAAATAAATGAAAGATAAATCAATATAGCAGTATAACCGGTATAACAAATTTATAATAAAAGAGTTGTCCTGTAAAGGGGATTCTGTTTTTTATTTTAACATTGATATATTTTTTCAGGAGCCCGTCATGCAGAAATCGATCGAAAAAGTAAATACACTTATAGAATCACTTCCATATATAAGGGAGTTCAGCGGAAAAACCGTGGTTGTAAAATACGGCGGGCACGCCATGACAGATGATGCACTTGCCCTCTCTTTCGCAAGGGATATGGCGCTCCTGAAACTTGTGGGGATAAATCCCGTTGTAGTACACGGCGGCGGCCCCCAGATAGGTCTGCTGCTTGAAAAACTCGGCATAAAAAGTGAATTTGTTGACGGACTTCGCGTTACTGATGCAAGCACAATGGAGATTGTGGAGATGGTTCTTGTGGGTAATGTCAACAAGGAGATCGTAAACAACATACACCTTGCCGGGGGGAAAGCTGTTGGTATTTCAGGGAAGGATGCCGGGCTTATTAAAGCGCGTAAACTTTATCATGACGATAAAGGTGAAAAAAAGGATATAGGTCTTGTTGGTACAGTGGAGAAAGTTAATCCTGATATAATATCTCTCCTTGAAAAAGACAAGTTTATCCCTGTCATAGCCCCCATTGGCGCGGACAGCGAAGGTAATACCTACAACATAAATGCTGATACAGTGGCGGGCAAAATTGCCGAAGCTCTTCAGGCTGAAAAACTGATACTGCTCACAGATATTGCCGGAGTTATGATAGGGGGGAATCTGGCCTCAACCCTGACATCCGGTGAAACAGAAAAATATATCGCAAGCGGAGAGATTAAAGGCGGAATGATTCCCAAGGTGAACTGCTGTATCGAGGCCCTGGATGGCGGTGTAAAAAAAGCCCACATTATCGACGGAAGAGTTGAGCACGCTGTACTCCTCGAAATATTCACTGACGGGGGAGTTGGGACCCAGTTCGTAAAATAATTTAAAATCCATGCCAGATTTTTTAAAAAACCTGATTTTTTTTATTTGACAATAAACTGAATATAAATAGATTTGCTCCCGGAGAGTTGTCCGAGTGGTCGATGGAGGCGGTCTTGAAAACCGTTGGGTTAACAGCCCCAGGGGTTCGAATCCCTTACTCTCCGAATTTTTTTTAAGAATCACCGTAAAGAGGAGAGGTGCCCGAGTGGCCGAAGGGGGTTGCCTGCTAAGCAATTGCATCGTTTAGGTGCCGGGGGTTCGAATCCCCCCTTCTCCGAATCGAGTAACCTATATGACCCTGAACCTGAAAAATATCAAAAACACCGCTTCTGAGAGCATCAAAAAAATTAAAAACATCAGGCGTGAAGATCTTACAAAAGAAAACATTGTAAATTTTTCTAAAAAAATTTATAATGTTTACATCAGGCCTTTTGATACATTGAAGCTTTCTTATGTACCATTTATAGGCTGGCTTATCCCCATGTATCTTAATAGGGATGAGTTTCAGAAGTATCACGCAAAACAGGGATTTGTTCTTGCGGTATATTTTGCATTCGCATCTATTTTTCTCTACTGCTTCAAGGTTTTTGTGCCGGAGAGAGCTGATATTGTTCAGTTTATGGTTGTTGTGCTTATATACATTCACCATGCGGTATATTTTACACTCTGCTATCTTGGAACAAAGATGATAATCAGCGGTGAAAAAGGGGAGTTCCCCTATGTAAATCAGTACGTAACAATGTTTACAGAAAAAATAAATATATAATGCGTCTGTGGCTCAGCTGGATAGAGTAGCGGACTACGAATCCGTTGGTCGGGGGTTCGAATCCCTCCAGACGCGCATAAAAAAGCTCCTGAGATTTCAGGAGTTTTTTTATCCCGCTTAAGTAAAACTATCGTTTTTTTAAAGAAAAAACTCTATAATTTGAATATTTTGTTGCAATAATCCTCTGCTTTTTTTTAATTAAGCCCAGGTATGCTTTTTAATGTGGAACTTTTGCTTTAATTCCAAATGACCCGGCTGTTGTTTGATAGGGAAGATCGGTTTCGCATAATTTTGATTTTATTATAGAGCGGATTATATCATGTCAGAAAAAGTTATGGGACTCTGTGAGGAGTGTTCAAAGGGGAACCTCAAAAATATAAAAAAAATGGTAAAAGGTTCCCTTTTTACTAAAGGTGTATCTATTAATGCTGTATCCAATGTAAAGATCAGTATGCTGAGTGGTATGACTCCGCTTATGTGTGCCGCAATGTTCGGGAGATTGTATGTAGCAGAGTATCTTATTTCCATGGGTGCTGATGTAAATGCAATGAGCCTTGGAAGCGAAAACACTGCGCTGATCTATGCCGCATCAAATAATAATTCCGGAATAGTCAAACTGCTGCTTAAAAACAACGCTGATAAAACTCTGAAAAACAGGGACGGAATGGATGCTCTTCAGGTTGCAGAGAAGCATAAGTTTACTGAAGTTGTCTCTTTGCTGAAGGGAATCGGGCACTCTGAAAAATATACTTTGGATGAAGCCGGAGCATTGCTGAATTCCTTTTCACCCGCCTCTGAAAAAACTTCAGTAACAAAAAAAAAGGAAAAAATTGCAGCGCCTGTTAAAACGGTCGTTATAGATATACCGGAGCAGCAGCTAATCACTCTGCGTCTTCTTCTGGGGGGAGCCAGGGCATGGGGATCACTTAATGGCAATCCTTCAGGTAAAGAATATCCTCAGTATAATAAAGTCCGTGAAATTGGCAAGAATACCCTGAACAATATTGGAGATGAAGGAGTAAAAAAAATAATGGAAAAGATAAAGTCCGACGGCTCTGATCTTTACGGATACCTTGATCTGATGTGGGATAATCTGCAGTATGAAGAGTTTAGTGAAAAAAAGCTCTAAAAAAGAATTTTTTTAAATTTTTAATCCTTTTGTGTTGTTTTTTCCATTTTTTCGTTGCTATTTATTATTAGAGTTTTAGATGTAAAAATTCCCTGATATTATGTCACGATATATTGAAAGAGAACAACCGGTATGAGTCTGGAATATAAAACAAAAGGCAATAATCTTGTAATCTATCTGAAAGAATCCCTGGATATAGCTAACTCAGCTTATGTTGAAAGGAACATTTCCCAACTGATTACAGAGTATAATGATCGCGATATTGTTCTCAATATGGACTCTGTAAAGTACATGAACAGCGCAGGCCTTGGTGTCCTGATTATCCTCACAAAAGAACTTGAAAAGAACCAACGCACGTTAAAAATAACCAACCTCAATTACACGTTAAGAAAGGTTATAAACATTCTTGACGCTGAAACTCTCGTCAATATATATGATGATGAGAGAGATGCCGTAATGGCATTAAATGCCTGATGTTTAAAAAATTAATATTGATTATACCATTATTTATTCTTCTATCCTGCTCAGGGGTAGATATTGCATATACTCCCTGTGAGGAGAGGTGCGAGTACGCCCGTCTGGATTGCGTTGAAGACTGCGGCGGTTACGACAGGGCAGGCTTTTCCTTTAAAATAGGGGAGGAGGAGCCGTTCTCTCCCTTCTCCTGCACAGAGAGATGTGAAGAGAAAGCTGAACTTTGCAGAAGCAGATGTGCGGCTGAAAAATAATGTATGATTTTCTATAATTTCCTCGATTGGTTTTTTATACTCTTTCATTCGGCATGGACTCTGTTTAATATCACAGGCTGGGCTTTCAGGCGAACAAGGAAAATTCATCTTGCGACAACAGGTCTCACTGCATTTTCATGGTTTGTCTGCGGATATTTTTACGGCTGGGGATATTGCCTCTGCACAGACTGGCACTGGCGCGTCAGGGAGATTTTAGGGAAAGAGAACAGCTCATACTCATTCATTCACTACGCAATCAGAGAGACAACAGGCCTTAACCCGGCTCCTTACGCTGTAGATATGCTTGTTCTTTCAGTTTTTATTCTGACTTCAGCTTTAAGTATCTTTTTTAATATAAGGGAT
>DINC01000082.1:4026-40502 GCA_002425885.1 Spirochaetia bacterium UBA5550
CAGGGATTTTAAAAAGAGGAGATGAGAAAAATACTTCTTACCGGAATTAACGCAAGGTATGTGCACTCCAACCTCGCGATACTTTATCTGAAAAAAACAGTTTCGGAACTCCCGTATAACACCGTAATTGCGGAGTTTTCAATTAATGAAAAACCTGAAAAGATTATCCGCTATATAAAAGATGAGCAGCCCGATATCATTGCGCTTTCTGTTTATATATGGAATTCCGAAATTATAAAATCAATACTCCCTGAGCTTAAAAAGATTCTCCCGCAGCTTAAGATTGTCTGCGGCGGGCCGGAGGTGAGCTATAATGCCGGTGAATGGCTAATGCTTCACCCTGAGATCGATTATATAATCACAGGTGGAGGTGAATCGGCGTTCCGCGAGCTTGCTTTGTCGGAATTTAATTCTGATGAAAAGATAATCAGCAGAATAAACCTCCCCTTTGCAGATATAGCATTCCCCTACAGTGATGAAGAGATGAAAAGGCTTGCCGGCAGATTCATCTACTACGAAAGCAGCCGGGGTTGCCCCTTCAGGTGTTCGTACTGCCTGTCATCACGCAGTGATCAGAAGCTTGATTTCAGGCGTATAGATCAGGTTAAAGATGAACTGGATTTTTTTAAATTCCATAAGCCGAAGCTTGTGAAGTTTGTGGACAGAACCTTCAACAGCAGAAAGGAGCATTACAGGGGGATCTGGGAGTATGTTGTTAATAATTTTTCAGCGGGGAGTACACTCTTTCATTTTGAAATCTATCCTGATCTCCTGGACAGTGATGATACAGCTTTTCTTTCTACTGTTCCTGCCGGGCTTTTCCAGTTTGAAATGGGGATACAGTCACTGAATAGTGAAACTCTGGCTGCAATAAACCGCAGTGTACGAAAAAACGGCTGGATGGATAATGTAAACGCTATTGCTGATGGCGGGAATATCCATCTGCATGTTGATCTCATTGCAGGGCTCCCGTATGAATCATATAACGACTTCAAAGATTCGTTTGACACAGTTCGTGGAACCGGTGCTCATCACTTTCAGTGCGGATTTCTGAAGGTGCTCCCCGGTACTGAGATGCGTGAAAGGAGCGGAGAGTTCGGGCTGGAGTTTTCCCCTCTCCCCCCGTACCAGGTGAAAAGAAACAGGTGGATCAATTATGATGAAATGCAGAGGCTTGAGGGGATGGCGGATCTTCTTGAAATATTTTATAATTCAGGGAGATTCACGGAAACCGAGAGGTACCTTTCGGACAAATCGGGCTCCGCTTTCAGCTTTTATGAAAAGCTTGGGGAGCTGTACAGAATCAGCTCGGAGCTGAACTGCAGGGAGTGGGGGGGCGCTGCCGCTCTGCTCCTTAAATTCGCGGAAGAGACAGGTATCACAGTTAAAAATGTTCTCACCGATTATCTCAGGTGGGACTGGTGCCGCAGTATGAAGCTGCATCATTATCCTGCAGTAATCAGTTCAGATTATACAACAGAGGTTAAACGGAAAGGTTATAATTATATTCTTAAATTTTCTGAAAAAGGTATAATCAGTTTTCACGGTGTTCAGTTTTCACAGGATGAATTGAGACGGGGGATTTTTTTTAAAGCAGAGAGTGATGAGTTCATAAGCCGCATGAATATTCCCGGTTACTGTCTGATCCTGCCTGATAAAAGAAATATGGCATTTGAAATTGAATGAAAAATAATATCCCTTGACATATAACTGGAAATTGTGTCGATTTTGCAGATAATAATGAATAATTGAAAGATACTTCCGGTTTATTTTAAAGGGACCTTATTGGTGATGATTAATGGCAAGAATGGATTCAGAGCAGAGAAAAAAGCAGATACTTGAATGCGCCAAAAAACTTTTTGCGCGCAAGGGTTATTACCAGACACAGATATCTGATATACAGCATGAGGCCGGTGTAGCAAGGGGCACCATATATCAGTATTTTAAAAACAAGGATGATATATTCAAAACACTCCTTGAGAATCTTCATAAAGAAATGAAAGATGTTATTTCAAGTAAACCTGCAAATCTTGAAGAGGATTTCAGCAGCGGGGAAAAAGTCTTCAGATACAGGATAAAAAAGGCCTTCGCTCTATTTGCCAATGATCCTGATTACTGTAATCTTCTCCTCAGGGTCGGCCTTGGTCTGGGAGACAGTTTTGACAGCATATTGGGCCGTTTTGACAGGCAGATGGTTGAGCTTATCAAAAGTTATCTTGTTTCAGGTATAAAACTCGGCAGAGTGAAGCCTGATATTGATCCTGTGCTTATGTCGAATGTAATCGGCGGCGGTTTTATGAGGATGGCTTATTTTTATGGTGTCACAGGTAAAGGGAGCAAAACAGAGGAGTTTGAGCAGCTGACTGAGAATTTTGTAAATGCCTTTGCATACGGGATTTTTCTGGAAAAACCTTGACATTGTAATATTCTGATATAATCATGAACTGACATGTCAGTTGATTGCCCGGGGTAGCAAAAACTGATTTTCATGATAATAAGTCGTGTGTCTCTTAAACCGGAGGCACTTCAATAGAATTTGAGCTTTTAGATTATAGCGCTTAAAGTTTGCATCATCCTAATCCTGTTCAAAGTTCATTCCGGTCATTAAGTGATCGGAGTGAACCTTTTTTTCCTGCCTGTCTCATTTATCTGCTGTTAATATTTTACTTGTATATATGGACTCTGAAAATCAGATTGTAAATATATAAAAGGGTCATTTCGAATAAGCCTTAGCGGCTGAGAAATCTATTCGTTCTTTGCTTTAGACTGTTCAGGAACTGAATCTTTTTATTCAAAATTATTTTATTGCAGATTAAAGATAGATTCCTCACCCGAAAAACTGATGCGGGTTTGGAATGACCGGTTTTTAAGAGTTTTAATATTTATAGTTTAATTTCCCCCGGAGTTTAATTGATGAAAAAAAAGAAGAGAAAGCTCTTCGCAGAGCTTATCCAGAAATATATTGGCCAGGGGTCAGAGCCGGTTTGCCCCTATTTCGGGGAGTGCGGCGGCTGCATGTTCCAGAATGTTCCTTACGAAAATCAGCTTCTTCTTAAAAAGGAGTATCTCAATTCAGTGCTGGAGGGTATTGCGGAAGCTGATGTCATCCATCCCGCAAACCCCTACATGTACAGAAACAGGATGGATATGGTTACGGCATTCGGGAAGAAGGGGCTCCGCAGACAGGGGGGGTACAGGCATGTTGTTGACATCGAATCATGTGCCATAATGCAGAGCAGATCAAATGAACTCTTCGGTAAACTCCGGGTGCTGCTGGAAAAAATTCAGGATTACGATTATCTCAGGCATGAGGGGTATCTTCGATATATTGTGCTACGGCAGGCGAGGTTTACAGGGGAGGTTATGGCCAACTTTGTGGTTTCCTCACCGGAAAACAGGCTCGGTTTCGCGCTGATAGATATTCTTGATGATATAGATTCATCGTCACTTCTGCTCAGTGACGGCCTTGCCGATCTCAGTATTGCTCCGGTATTCCAGACACTTAAAAAAGGATTCATTACGGAGAGCTTTGACGGCATTGAGTATATGATAACACCGAATTCATTTTTCCAATCCAATTCAGAGATTGCTCTTCAGATGTACAGAAAGATTCTCGCTCATGTAAAAGGTAATACTCTTGATCTCTATTCAGGAGTGGGGAGCATTTCACTCTTTGTCGCTTCGGCTGCTGACAGGGTCACAGGTGTGGAGATTTCGGAGGAGTCTGTTTCAACTGCCGTGCAGAACCTTGAGAATAATGAGATCAAAAATGTTGAGTTTATATGCAGGGATGCCGCCGAGTTCGTCATTGAACATAAAGGTGAGTACCAGACTCTCATTCTTGATCCTCCCAGGAGCGGGATGCATCCTAAAATGATGTCACATATCCATGAAATGAATCCTGAGAGAATCATCTATATGTCGTGCAATCCCTCCACTTTCAGAGATGATGCAAGACTTCTTGAAAATTATAAAATTGATTCTTTTGAGGCTTATGACATGTTTCCGCAGACTCCGCACATTGAGACTCTTGCCCTGCTTTCAAGGAAACAGTAATGTTTGATCGCATAACAGACAGCGGATTAATGCGGCGTGTCAAACAGCATGTTATCGGTAAGGAGCATGTTTTCTTTGCTTCAGTTCAGCCGGGATTTGAAAAAACTATATCGAATGAACTTCATAGCTTCGGCCTTAATGTGTCTGATGAAATAATTGAGGGGGGAGTAGAGTTTACGGGTGCGCTGGATGACTGCTTTGCCGCATGTATAAGATCCCGCACGGCTTCCCGCATTTTGATGAGAATAGCATCATTCAGAGCTCATGAGTTTTTTGAACTTGAGCGTGCAATCCGCACATTCCCCTGGGAACTGTATCTGAACCCTGAAGTTCCCGTGCGTTTTAGTATTACTTCACGGAAATCGATGATCTACCATACAGGGAAGCTTCAGGAGATTTTTGAAAAGGAGATCCCGGCAGCATTCACCTTGAGAAATGATTCATCGATAGAATCAGAAGAGGAACAAAGGCAGACTCTGTTTATCAGAAACTTCAGGGATATCTGCACTGTGAGTATTGATGCTTCGGGTGAATCTCTGTATAAAAGAGGGGTCAGGCAGCTGACAGGAGCGGCCCCTATCCGTGAAACTCTGGCTGCATTGATTCTCCTTGAGGCAGGGATAACTGAATATGATATGCTCCTTGATCCAATGTGCGGCTCAGGCACCTTCAGCATAGAAGCAGCATCTATATTTTCCGGGACTCATCCTAATGCAGAGAGACTTTTCCCTTTCATGAACTGGCCCTCATTCAAGGAGAGGAATTACCTTTACCTGAAGACAAAATTAATGGAAAAAGAGAATTTCCCGGGATTGAACGGAAAGAGTATAATTACCTCTGATGTTGATCATGACGCAGTTAAGCTGGCAGCAGCAAATATTCCGGATAATTTTAAAGGGGTAATTTCTCCTGAGACAGCAGATTTTTTTTCGCTGACGCCTGAAATATTGAGCGGCAGAAAGGCCCTGATAGTGCTTAATCCCCCTTACGGGAAGAGAATTAAGGAAAAAGATATTCTTTCTTTTTACAGGGATATCGGGATTAAACTGAAAACTGACTTTAATAACTGCGGTTATGCGGTAATAGCTCCGGGTGCTGAGGCTGAGCAGGCTCTTTCGTTAGATTACAGCAGAAAGATAGCATTCATGAACGGCGGAATTAAAGCAGCAGTGCTTTTCAGGGAAGCTTAAACCTCCCCTGTGTTTACAAGCTTCGCGAAATGCTCATACGATCTGTCATAAGTCTTCTCGGCGCTTTCATTAAAAAAACATGCCGGGAGTTCCCTTGACCTTTTATGATAGGCTATACATTCACAACATAAACCTTTTCTGGAACAGGGCTCATATGTACAGTTGCAGTTCCCGATGTTTTTCTCTTTTTTACACTCCATAAGTCACTGCTGCTCCCCTTTCTTCTTTTTGAATACAAAAAATTTTGATCCCAGGAAATTAACAGCAAGTCCCCCTACTATACCGAGAAACGCGGCCAGGAGATAATACCTGTGGAAGAATTCTTTTGTGTCATAAAGGTAAACTGATATAGTCCAGTTGAGTGCAAATCCTGCCAGACTCACCACGAAAAAACGGATATACTGGTGTATAAGGCCGTGGCCGCTTTTCGGGAAGTTGAACTTCCTGTTGAGTGAAAAATTTGAAGTAAGTGCAAATACAAATCCTATGGCTCTTGCTGACCGGAAAGGTATCTGCATGATATCATAAGAGATAAAAACAAACGTAAGGTCAACAACCATGCCGGAAGCTCCGATCATTGAAAAAACAATAAATTCACTGATTGTCCTGAATTTAAATCTGAAGAGTCTCCATATATGTATAAGGTAGAGCGCCTGCTGCTTCATCGTGAGTTTACTTTCGCCGTAAAGTCTCTCCTGAAACTGGATAGGTATTTCAGTTACCTTTTTTGGCGCAAGCTTTACAAGGAGCTCGAGACCTATCTTGAATCCCAGGGGATTAAGAGGCACATTTTTTTTCAGAAGGCTGCTTCTGAAAGCGAAAAAACCTGCCATGGGATCTTTTACCGAAGTGAAAGGGCGGGCAATCATCCTTGATACAAGGGCGTTTAATATACGGAATATATTAAAATGCTCAGCAGAACCCCCTTTAACAAAACGGCTGCCGATTACAAATTCGAATCCCTCTTCAGCAATTTTATCGAGCATTGCAGGGATTTTTTCCGGCGGGTGGCTCAGGTCAGCATCCATAACAAGATATATGTCACCTGTGGCAAGCTCAAAACCGGCAATTACAGCTGAGGATAGACCCTTCTCCTCCAGCCTGATCTTCAGTTTTACAGGGTATTTTTTCTGTAATTCATCAACTTTCCTGTCTATTCCGTCCTGTGAATTGTCATCCACAAATATTATTTCATATTTATATCGGGTATTTTTCAGAGAACTGTCAATTCTTGATGTCAGTTCAGGTATATTGTCAGCTTCGCGGAAAGTTGGTACTATTATTGATATTTTGTCCATATTATCACTTGGTTTCATATTTTCCGGTTAATAAAATGTAATAGGCGGAATCATTACAATCATTTTTTTATCAATGAGGTTGATCTTTTAATGTATATTCNNGTCTTTTATAAATAATCCAAGAATTGTTTTATCCGATATGACCGAAAAAGAAAAATTAAAACATCAGCAGATGGACAGGCAGGTGAGCAGCTTCATTGAGGAGGTGGGCCTCTATTCTGAAGAGCATATTAATTATATCGAAAAACTTAACAATGTTCTTGAAGAGATGAAAAATTCCGCCAACAGTGTGGAAAGGAAAAATTACCCGTCCTTTTATGAAACAGTAAAAAGTTTTGATCAGTACCTCAGAGAAAAAAGAATAACACTGACCCCGCATGAAAATGAGCGTCTTACCGTTATTGTCTCCTCAGGCCTGAATAATATGGCAAAAAAGAGAATGGCGGAGGATCTGATTCATGCGGTTAAGGAGAGGCATGCCTCCGAAGTGGAGTTGAAGATAAGTGAGGAGAAAAAAAAGAGTGAGATAGCCGAGCTCAAGAAATCGAGATCTTTTATTGCCAACTGGTACAATCTTTTTAAGTTCGCTCTTGAATATGGGACCATCACTCTCTTTTCTCACAGGCTGAAGACTGAGTGTTTCGACCGTCTGAGGGTGAACGCGAATACATGGTTTGCCGCTGTAAAACCGGAACTTAAAAAGTGTCTTGATCAGTATTATTTTTATCTCAGTGTAATGGAATATAATGCCTTGGCTGCGCTTTATGAAATGGGTGATGTTCTTAATAATATAAAAGCTGTTCCGAAAAATCTCTCCTACTCATGGGAGGAGATTAATGATCTTATGAACAGGTTCACCTCTCTTTACATCATTGTAACAGTAAATGTAAAATATATAGACTCCGGCCTGAAAAAGATTTTTAAAGAGCAGAATCCGGGACACGGCTTCTGGGGGTTCATCGGTCTCCTTACGGACAGGCCTATTGTAAACGGGAAGGCTGCACGATACAGCTACGATGAGATGATAAGCGAAACCGTGAGAGGCGTGCTCCTCTCCTATTATACAGCCTGCGCCGGGATCAACGTCAGGACAATGTACCAGCTCATGTATCTGTCAGGTGAAGACGGCCTGCTGGACAGTCATGAAAAGCATCTTACTGATGAAGCAAGAAACGATCAATCTGTCAGGGAAACAAGGGAACAGGGGGAATCCTCAAGAATTTCAACACGGCTTAATGAAATTTCTGATCTTGCGGGTGTATACAGGGAGGAGGGGATTAATTTTGCTGTAAGAATTTTTGCGCTTGAAGCAAAAGCTAATCTGAGCCAGTGGAACAGGGAGGCTGAATCGAGGCCCTTTTTCAGAATAATGAAAGTTTTTGAAGGGCTGAAAAAGTATATTATTGAGCTAATCAAAGATGGCAATAATCTCATACTTGAATATGATGATAATGTGTATAAAAACTTTTTTGAAAGCCAGCCGGATATAATGAAAGCTGTAATCGACTTCGCAGAGTTTGCTGACGAACTTCAGGGGAGCCGGGAGAAGGAGATCAGCGGGCTGCGCCTGGAGATAGACCTGGAGCGGAGTGCGTTTATTAAAAGGATGCTCACGCCGGATATGGAATTACCGAATATACCCGGAGCCCGTACTCTCCGGGAAATGCTGATTGGTATGTCAGCAAGGTGCTATAACCTGTGCATGCGTTTTAATGATCTTATAAACAGGTATAATTCGGGGGGTAAGACTCAGTCATCTGATCTTACAAAAAATTACGATTTTTTTCTTAATGCAAAAGTTCTGCATCCCAAGATACGGGGTTTTGAAATACTGACAAACAGGAGGGACACAGTTCTTGCTGATGTTATTAAAGCGGGATGTGCCATATCTCAGTTCCTTTCTGAGCAGCTGCTGCATCCGGGGATAAAGGCTATACAGGATGAAGTCTCGAAGCTCAGGGAGGAGAATGCTGCACGTCTTGCATCAGGGATGGATGGAGACCTCCCGGAAATTCAGGAAACTGCAGTTACCGGAAAATCAGGAGCCCATACTGATGATGTTTATTCCGACAGGATAACAGGCCTGAAGAACTGGGCATATTTTGAGGATTTTATTCTGCCTGAAAATTATGATGATGCTCATCTCTACAGGGGGGGGATTAAGCGTCATGTCTTCTGCATCGAGATAACCAACCTCGGGGATATTAACAGAAAGTCAGGTAATGATGCAGGGGATGATGTATACAGAAAATTATGCCATGTTGTCAGGGATCTCCTCGAAAAAGAGAAAGGTGATAATATTGCTTTGAGAGGGCATGGCGGGATTATTACAGGGTATATTACTGATATGGAAACTATTGATGCTGTTGAGATTGTGCATACAATATTCCGGAAAATCCATAGTATGATGCTTACAGGTGAGATTAAAGCTTTTCCGGAGCCTGTAATTAATGCCGGTGTTTATAGCGAATCCCCCGGATCAAATGCAATTAAGAATATGGAGCTGGCGAAAAAGATCATGATGCAGGGATCTGAAGGGGGGAAGGGGAATGTTGCTTTCCTTAAACATCCTGATCAGGTTATAACCGAAAAGGATCTTGACAGAAGGGGCTATCTGAAGGAGGGGCTTATCTCAGTTGTCAGTTGAACCTGAAAGGATATTTAATGATCGGAGATAGAATGATAGAATCCGCTGTCCCTGCTGAATTCGCAGGACTGAGGCTTGATCTCTATCTTTCAAAGAGGTTCAGCTATCTCAGCAGAACTGCCTGGCAGAAAGAGATTGAATCAGGCAGAGTTGTCTTAAACGGGCTGGTAATACTTAATGTTAAAAAGCATGTCATTGAAGGGGACCGGATTC
Source organism: Spirochaetia bacterium UBA5550 (assembly GCA_002425885.1). GTDB lineage: Bacteria > Spirochaetota > UBA4802 > UBA4802 > UBA5550 > UBA5550. Next base: position 13,431 of record DINC01000082.1, read on the forward strand.
TATACAACCCGCCATCTCTTGAGGAGCCGGAAGTTGATTTTAATTACTCCGTAATTTTTGAAAATGATAATTATATTGTGGTGAATAAAACAGGAAACCTCCCTGTGCATCCTTCCGGAATTTTTTTTAAAAATACTCTTGTAATCTCTCTTGAAGAAAAGTCCGGTAAAAAATTTTATCCTGTCCACAGGCTCGACCGTGAAACATCGGGTGCAATACTTCTCGGTAAAAGCGCTGAGGCCGCATCGTCAGTTCAGAAAAATTTTTCCAATGTCAGCAAAGAGTATACAGCAATTGTCAGGGGAGTGCCGGAAGAGAATTTCTCTGTTGATATACCGGTCGGCCCTGCACGAAATTCACTGATAAAGAAAAAGAGAGAAGCATACCCCGGGGCTGAGGAGACCGCTCTTACTCATTTCACGCTGCTTTCCTCATCCGGTAATTACTCTCTTGTTAAAGCAGTGCTGGTTACAGGGAGGACACATCAGATCCGTGTTCACCTTAAGTATTCCGGGCATCCCATAGTGGGGGATAAAATGTACTCCGATGATGAGACCATATATCTTGATTTTGTAGTGAAGGGGCTCACGTCCGAAATTATATCCCGTGCGGGATTTCACCGCTGCGCGCTCCACTCATCCTGCATTGCTTTTTATGATGATTATGAAAAGAGAGATATATCAGTTACAGCTCTGCTCCCTGAGGATATGAGTTCACTTGCTGCTGATCTTGGTCTTTGGGAAAAATAAAAAATTCAGGTGCTGGTGTTGAAGATTATATGCTGACATAATCCCCGGTTGATGTGCTGCGGTAAATCAGGCGGAGAAAGTCGGATCTTTTTTAATGAGGATCTCTTTTATCTTTGATTCGCCTGCTGAAAAGTAGATTATATGAGATTCCATAAGTGAAAATTCATGCATCATAATAAAAAGCTCCTCGTCAATACTCGGGTCGAGGAGATCTATTTCGCGAAGTTTTCTGTTTCCGATAAATATTGCTTTCATATTCTGTCCAGAGATTATTTATACTTTCACAGTTCTATTATATTGGTATTTTGTCCAGTATTTTAACTGTTTAAATTTACTAATTATAGGTGATTTATCTTTTTTATTATCAGGTTATGGGACAAAATAATTTTTAAAATTACGCTTAGGCATATCATAGGTTTTCAGCGGTCTGAAATAAAGCATGGTGTACTTCATTAGAGCAGAAAAATTTTCTTTTTTATTGCCGGGTGTTTCGCATACTGACTTTTAATTCAGGGGGCTGCATATTTAATATTTTATAAGAGTATATTAAAATGTCATTTACATTACNNACTTTTTATAAAGCCTTAATGTAATTGAAGCAGTTTAATGGCTTTTGTTTGTTAAATTTGAATATAAAATCTACTATAAAGAAGTAAGTATAACCCTTATGAAAAGAATGAAAAAAATTTCGCTGCTTGCGGCAGTTCTGTTTATAATGACAGGCGCTTTTAATGCCTTCGCGTATAAGTTCGATTTTACTACTGTAAGTGATGTGGTAAAGAATGTTAAAAAGACTTATGGAGATCTTGAATCTTACCAGGCAAATTTTTCCATTGTTTCAGAAAAGGATGGAAGAAAGTCTGTTCAGAGCGGAGTACTGAGGTTCAAGGCATCTGACAGACTGCTTATGGAGTTCTATCAGCCATCGAGGCAGAAGATTGTTTCTAACGGCGAAATGATGTGGATATATATCCCCTCAATGAATGTTGTGGCGGAGCAGGACCTTATGTCTGAGTCCGGGCTTTTCTCATCCGGTTCACAGGCAGGGCTTAACAGGCTTTTCAATAAATACCATTACAGGTTCGCTTCAAAGGATGAGCCGGAGACAATGAAAGACGGCAGCAAAATGTACACTCTTATTCTTAAACAGAAAGAGAGCAGGAGCGGCTACAGGACAATAACTCTCTGGATAACAGAAAATTTTTTCATACAGAAAGCTGAGGGTGTAACATCAACAGGAAAAAAAGTTGAGATTACCCTTTCCGATATAAAGACAAATGTGGATCTGCCGAACGGGATCTTTAAATTTGATATCCCTGCGACAGCAAGAGTAATAAAGAATCCGATGATATCTGAGGAGTAGTGGAAGTGGAAAGTATTGGAGAAAAACTTAAACAGACACGGGAGTCGAAAAAACTTTCATTAAAAGATGTTTCGCTTGAGACAAACCTTGCGCCGACATTTATTGAAGCCCTTGAACTGGAGGATTTTGATAAATTCCCCAGTGAGACATATATACTGGGTTTCCTTAAAACATATTCAGAGTTTCTGAAAATTGATTCTGATGAGATGATACAGCTTTACAAAGGCTACAAGATCGGTGAATCGCAAACTCCTATCGAGGAGCTTACAAGGCCCACTGTTTCTCCATTTATTATGAATATGAGATCGTACTTTGAACGGTACAGAAATTTTGTTTATTTCGGCGGAATTGCCCTTGTTTCACTCCTTCTGATCTGGGGGATATGGAAAATCAGCGGTTCCGGTGTTGATATTGATGAGTCGGATTCAGTTGTGCAGATTAAGAAGGAGTATGAGGACAGTCAGAACTCCAGCATAAAGAATATAAAAAGCCTTCAGCTTGCCAATGATAAAGGATTTACTCTTGTTTATAAGGGTGAAGCAGTTCAGTTCCTTGTGGATAATAAAGAGGTGGTTTTTCTCCTTAAAGAAGTTGCGGATAACAAAGTTGTCCTCTCATTTCTTAATGATGAAAAAGAGATGAGCCTTGACCTTGATCAGCCTGTTACTGTGAATCTGAAGGATTGCCCCCGTGAAATACTTATGACACTTAAAGGGCTTACTGAGAGCAGAGCTAAGATAATGATTGAACTTGGTCAGGCTCTTGCTGCTGAAACAAAAACAGAAGAGGTCAACACCGGAGTCAAGCCGGTGCTTGAAGGAGATAATACAAAGGTAATAGCTCAGAGCAATAAAAGCCTGAAGATAGTTTTTGAGGTAAAATTTCTTCAGAAATCTTTTATCGAGATATACCTTGACGGCACTAGAAAACAGAGGGGATTTATGCCGGCGGGGACTCTCCAAAAATGGGAGGCTTCTGAAAATATTCAGGTTAAGATCGGTAATGCAGGCGGAATCAAAGCTACTATCAATGGAAAAGAATATGTTTTCGGAAGAGCCGGGCAGGTGGCCAACAAAACGATTACATGGAAAAAAGATGTTACTAATCCTAACCTGTATCACATTGACGTGAAAGACTGGTGAGATGTGTTCCATTCAAAAGAGATATCGTTCTATATAATATCACTGGGGTGTTCCAAAAACCTGGTGGACTCCGAAAGAATTAACGGAGAGATGCTGTCGGCAGGATATAAACCTGCCGATAGTGCTGAAGAGGCAGGGATAATAATAATTAACACCTGCGGATTCATAAGACCCGCGAAAGAGGAATCAATTGAGGTTATACTTGATGCTCTCTCGCTTAAAGAGGATCAAGGTGAGAGTCTTCAGCTCGTAGAGGAGGAGCACTTCGCAAAAAAAATTGCGGTAACCGGGTGCCTTTCAAAAAGATATTTTGATCAGCTTTCAAGTGATATTCCGGAGATAGATTTTATTTACGGTATCCCTGACAATGATTTTGTCCCGAAGCTTTCAGAAAATTTTCACGTAAGAATAAACTCTCCGCTTCATGAAAGAAGAAGATTGTACACCGGGCCTTCCTCTTCATATATAAAAATTTCTGACGGGTGTTCCAATAACTGCAGTTACTGCGCCATACCTTTAATCCGCGGGCCTCATATACCCTTTTCTTCTGACTTTATTCTCAATGAGGCAAAAAATGCTGCGGCAGATGGCGCACTTGAGCTTAATATCATTGCACAGGATATAGCTGCCTATACATGGGACGGGATGAAGCTCCCGGGCCTTGTGAATGAAATTTCTAAAATTGAAAGTGTAAAGTGGATTCGTCTTCTCTACTGTCACCCTGATCACCTTACTGATGATATTATTGAAATTATATCAGGTAACGAAAAAGTTGTCCCTTACATTGATATTCCTTTCCAGCATGTGAATTCTGATATACTGCGATCCATGGGGAGGCTGGGGAGCCCGGCAAAATATTATGATCTTGTATCAAGGTTAAAGGAGAGAGTACCGGGGATATGCATCCGTTCAACATTTATGCTTGGATATCCCGGCGAAAAAGAAAAGCACTTTCATGAACTCCTTTCGTTTATCAAAAAAGCAAGGCTGGATAAAGTGGGCTGCTTTACATATTCACCCGAAGAGGACACCAGAGCTTCGTTTATAAGGGACAGCATCTCCCCTAAAGAGAAGGATAGGAGGGTGAGTGAGCTTATGGCTGTTCAGATGGAGATATCTTCGGAGAAACTTGCATCTTATATCGGAACAGATATGGATGTCCTTGTTGAAGACAGGATCGATGAACAGACATTCGTGGGTAGAACAAAGTATGATGCACCTGAAGTAGACGGTGTTTTTTACTTGACCGCGGATGTAAACAGGGTAAATAATATTGTCAGGGCGCATGTAACCGATTCCGTCGAGTACGATCTTATTGGAGAAATAATTTGAAACTTACAGGCGATAAACTAAGTATTCCCAATATTTTTTCTTATCTGAGAATTATCCTGATTCCTGTTTTCATCTACCTGCTTACAATAAAGACAGCGCATGCCTGGATGTGGGCTCTTATTGTTTTCTGTGTAGCTTCGTTTACCGATTTTGTTGATGGATGGCTCGCAAGGAGGCTGAAGCAGGAATCTGAATTCGGGAAGTTCATTGATCCCATAGCTGACAAGTTTCTGGTTATCTCAGCCCTCATTGCAATTATTGCTGTTGACCCGTATTTTGAAATTTTTGACATCTGGATGATTGTTGTAATTGTTGCAAGAGATGTACTTATTACTGTTATGCGATGGCTTGCCATAAAAAGAGGGCGGTCTCTCCATACAAGCAGGTTCGGTAAGTTTAAAACCGCATTTCAGATGATGTCCATAGTGATCATTATCATGATATATATGATTAAAAAGCTTGGTTTCTTTGAAACTCATGTCTCTGTGCCCTACTGGATAATGCTTGCTGTAACTATAATGACGGCACTCTCCGGTCTCCGCTACCTCTTTACTAACTGGCAGCTTTTTCTGCCTGAAAAAAAAGAGACAAGGGAGTAATATTTTATGAATATAAAAGAATTTTTTTTTACTGCGTTCTATTCAGGGTACTGCCCTAAAGCTCCAGGTACAGCAGGCACCCTGGTTGCCATGGCTATTTATATTGCCGAGAACCTGATTTTTTCAGGAGTCAACCCTGACATTCTGAATATTGTAAACCTCCTGTTTGTGGCAGCCATAATCTATCCCTCAGTTAAAATTTCAGATTATGCCGAGAAATTTTATAATTCCAAGGACCCTCAATCTGTTGTTCTGGATGAGGTTATAGGGTACTGGATAAGTGTGTTATTTCTGCCGTTTTCATTTTCTTATGCAATACTTGCCTTCATACTTTTCAGAATTTTTGATATAATAAAACCGTTCCCTGCGAGAAGCCTTCAGTCATTAAGCGGCGGCCTTGGTATAATGATTGATGATATTATTGCAGGTTTTTATGCTCTTATAGTTATGCATATTGCGGATTATTTTTTCAGTTACTATAATCTGATTCTTCCCTGATATTTGATAATTGCTGAAACATTTACGAGGAGATTGTAATGGTAAAGAAAATTCTTTCTAANNTCCTTACTTTAGTTATTTCTCTTAATTTTTCCTATGCGGCAGACATTAAGGATGAGATTCAACCTCAGACTTTTTCAGCCGAAGAGATCTCCGTTTTTGAAAAAAAATTCAAAGAAATTGATATTTATATGAATTTTTTCAGGGAAAAGATGGTGGAACATGATGATATTATAAGCAGTTATACTGATGCGGAACGTCTGTTCAGAGATTTGAAAACATCTCCTGATATAAGTGATATAAATCTGGCAAGGGAACATCTGAAAACAAAGATCGAAATTCTTGAAGGTAAAGCAAAGCAGAAGGTTTCATATATCAGGCGTATGGATTTTATGTATCAGACCATGGTAATACTGGGTCTGGCGATTATTGTTTTTATGGCTGTATATTCAATTTATATGTACGTCAGGAGAAAATAGAGAGTTTGGAAAGATCTTATCTCTTTAATACTGAGAAGATTAAATATGTTAAAGGTGAAAAGCCGGCTGTTGATTGTATTCTCTGCGCTTTAATTGCAGGAGATCCCTCTGTGACGAGTCTCACTGTTTACCGTGATGAGTTGTTTATGGTTGCCATGAATCTTTTCCCTTTTAATCCGGGACACCTGATGATCTTCCCGGTTCGTCATGTTACTGATATCGGTGAGCTCACTGAAGAAGAGGCCTTCGGGATGCACAAACTCCTTGTTAAATGCGTAAAAATTCTTGATGAGGAGTTCACCCCTTCAGGTTACAATGTGGGGTATAACCTCGGTAATGGAAGCGGCGCAAGCATAGCTCATATACATCAGCATGTTGTACCAAGGTATTCAAATGAAGTCGGGTTTCTTGATGTTCTTTCGGGGACACGGGTTATTGTGAGTGATCCTAAAACAGTTATGCTTAAACTCAGGGAGAGATTCGGCGGTGACGAATCGACTGTAAGGCAGGAGTAGAGAGTGAGTAATGAAATAGATTCAGAAAATAGATCACTCCGCGAAGAGCTTAGAAAATTAAGAGCGGTATGTATATTTACAGGCGGAGCTGCCCATGATTATAATAATGCTCTCACTGCGGTAATGGGCAACATCTCCCTGGCAAAGCTTGAAGTTGAAGGGAACCAGGAACTGATGGATCTGCTGAAGGATGCTGAAAAAGCTGCCGGAAGAATAAAAAGCATGACTGAAAAAGTTGCGCTCTTTGCCCGTGGTGTTAAAATAAACAGGAAGGCCGGCAGTGCAGGTGATGTGGTACGCATCGCGGTCTCATCTGCGGCTAATGATTATCCCGGTACATTAAAGCTTGATGTCACTGAAGGTCTGCCGGAAGTGGAGCTGGATCCGGATCTTATAAAAGAGGCGCTTGTATGCATAATTGAAAATGCACGTGAAGCGGCCCCGGCAGCTGATGGTGTTATAGAAGTTACAGTATCAAGAGAGGATGTGAGAAACTCATCAAAGATTTACGGCAGCGGTGTTGCGGATGGGGACTATATAAGAATATCAGTAAAAGATAACGGTAAAGGTTTTAATCCTGATGATTCGGCTGTTCTGTTTGATCCATTCTTTTCCACAAAAACCGGGAGAGAGGGAATCGGCCTTGCTCTTGCATATTCAACATTAAAAAGACATCGCGGTTTTATAACCGCAGCGCTTCCGCAGGGCGGAGGTTCTCTTTTCTCCGTTTTTATTCCGCTCTTTTGAGCAGCAGAAAAAACTATAATTTTTATAATCAAAATACTTCAAAGAAAATTATTATAATTAACTCAATTATTGAAATTCCCCTGAATCTGTATTATAGTATAGAAAATGTTATAACTGCTTCCATTCCGGATTCTAAGCCGGTAGGTATACTGATTTTGAACAATCTGTTCATATCCGGATTAAATTAATATAGCGGAGATTCTGAANNTGAAAAAGATTAGAGAATTTAAAGTGGTGCCGTATCTTCCCGACAAACTCAAACCGCTTATGAAAATCGCGGAAAATCTCTGGTGGGTTTGGAATTTTGAAGCTATAGATCTTTTCAGAAGGATTGATGTTGATCAATGGAGAGATTCAGGGCACAATCCGATCAGCTTCCTCGGGTCACTGCCTCAGAAGGCGCTTGACGCTGCTGCAAATTCCGAGAGCTTTGTCGCGCACATGCAGCGAGTTGAGGCGGAGCTTGACAGGCATATGACGCGCCCCACATGGTATGATCAGAATAAGGGGGATCTGGAGAATGTGGCAATAGCATATTTCTCCGCAGAGTTCGGCATACATGAATGTGTCCCTGTTTATTCAGGAGGCCTTGGCATTCTTGCCGGTGATCATCTGAAATCAGCGTCTGAACTCGGTGTACCTCTCTATGGAATGGGGCTCCTATACAGGCTCGGTTATTTCAGGCAGTATCTCAACCTTGACGGATGGCAGCAGGAGCGTTATCCTGAGACAGATTTTTTTAACATACCGGTAAGCCTGATTAAAAATGAATCAGGTGAACCTGTGATTATCGGTGTGGAATATCCCGGAAGAACTGTTTATGCAAGAATATGGAAGGTCCAGACAGGGAAGGTGACTCTGTTTCTTCTTGATACAAATATTGAGCGCAACATTCCCGATGACAGAACAATAACAGATCAGCTCTACGGCGGCGATTCAGAGATGAGGGTAAAGCAGGAGTTAATGCTTGGTATCGGTGGAGTCCGGGCTTTCAGGGCAATGGGGATTAATATTACAGCCTATCACATGAATGAGGGGCATGCTGCGTTTCTTGCGGTTGAGAGGATCAGGATAGAGATGAAGGAGCACGGAATGTCCTTTGATGAGGCTCACTCCTTCGTAACATCAACCAATGTGTTTACCACTCATACACCTGTCCCTGCGGGTAATGACAGGTTTACCCCGGAAATAATCGACAAGTATTTTTCGGATATATATGCGGAATTCGGAATCGATGCTAAAAGATTTATGGCGCTGGGGCGTGAAAATCCCTTTGACGAAGAAGAGGATTTCTGCATGACAGTGCTTGCTATAAAAACGGCTTTCGCGTGCAATGGTGTTTCGAAACTTCATGGTGATGTGTCAAGAAAGATGTGGAACAGGATATGGCCGAAACTTCCGCCTCACGAAGTCCCTATCGGCCACATAACAAACGGTATACAGACACTCTCCTGGACATCGGATGAGATGATGAGGCTGTTTCACAGGTACCTTGGTCCGGGGTGGATTGACAATCCGGCATCTAAGGATATATGGAAAGGGATAGATAATATACCGGACTCCGAGCTCTGGAGATGCAGGGAGAGACTGCGTGAAAGGCTTGTCAGTTTTGCACGTAAGCGCCTTCATACGCAGCTTCTTGCCCGTGGTGTTCCGCGAAAGCATGCGGCAGTTGCAAGTTCTGTGCTTGACCCCGAGGCGCTGACTATTGGTTTTGCAAGACGTTTTGCCACGTACAAAAGAGCTACTCTTCTCTTCAGGGATATAGACAGGTTAATAGCAACACTGACATCCGGTAAAAGACCGGTGCAGATTGTGTTTTCGGGGAAGGCGCATCCGCGTGATAACAACGGAAAGGAGTTTATAAAGGAGATCATTCATCTCTCCCGTGATGAAAGGCTGAGAAAGAAGATTGTATTCCTGGAGGACTATGAGATCAATATAGCAAGGTACATGGTGCAGGGAGTTGACGTCTGGCTTAATAATCCAATAAGGCCGAAGGAGGCCTCAGGAACCAGCGGGATGAAAGTGGTTCCCAATGGCGGACTTAATATCAGCGTTCTTGACGGATGGTGGGACGAGGGTTACAACTCAAACAACGGCTGGGCCATAGGCAATGGCGAGGTGTATGATGACCAGGGTTACCAGGATGAAGTGGAGAGCCTCTCAATATACAATCTGCTTGAAGAGGAGATTATCCCTCTGTTCTATTCGCGCGGTGATGACGGCCTCCCTGAGGGATGGCTTGCAAAGATACGTGAATCAATGAAGACCATTATTCCGGAATTCAATACAAACCGCATGGTAAAAGATTATACAGAGAAATACTATTTCTCCGCTCATAAAAATTACACCGGTTATCTTAAAGACAATTTCACTATTTCAAAAAATATTTCGGAGTGGAAAGAGAGAGTGAAGAAAGTCTGGAGTGACGCGAGAGTAATTGACATGAACATGGAGGAGCGACAGGATGTAACAGTTGGTACCAGAATGAAGGTGACCGCAAGAATTAACCTGGGCAGGCTGAATCCTGAGGATGTCCTTGTGGAGCTTTACTTCGGCTCCGTGGATCAGTATGGGGACATAACCGACGGTGTGGCAGTACCAATGGAAAACACCGGAGGAGAAGGTAAGGGGATCTTCAGTTACTCGGGGCAGATGCTCTGTCTTCAGTCCGGACGGTTCGGTTACAGCATCAGGATCATTCCGTTTAACAGGCATGCGTCACGGAAGTTTGATCCCGAGCTTCCGTTTACATGGGCATAGTCATCTGTTGAAGCTGATGAGACTTAATTGGTGTTACTATGTCTCTTAAATGCATTGTTCATGNNCTGAAAACATAATTTTTTTTATTTTATCTGTTTGACTTATTTAAGATTGCTTTTATATTTGCGTGCATACATACCTTAAACAACGGCAGAATATCTGCCGTTTCTTCTTTGAATGTTATTAAAATTTATTTTTTATGTAAATTAAAATAGATGCGTTAATGGGCTGATGCCGATCACGGCCTCGTTAGTATGAAATTCCTTAAGGTGAATTATGCGTGAAGCAAAAAATATAACTACCGTTGAATGCAGTAAAAAGTATGTCGATAAGATCAGGGAATCTCTTATAAAAAAAATTCCTGATGAAAATAAAAATAATGAGGAGATCGAATTTCTCCTAAAGAGACTTTAATCTTTTATTATTGTGACTGCGAGTTTTTCCACAACTGCAGAGACTGCCTGTAATAATCAAATGGCGGAGGAGCAGCTTCCATATCTTTAACAATGATTTTCCTTACCCATCTCCGCTCAGCCTGCTCACAAATATCTTTTATATTCCGGCCGGTCAGGCTGACGGACTTAAGCCCCAAGTGACCGCATTCTTCTTCGGTAAGGTGTTTAGCGTAATTACTGAAGATTGCGGCGCGTTCCTCAACATTGGGGTATGGAAATTTTATTATCTGATCGAACCTGCTGATAAGCGCGGGATCGAGATCGTTCATCCGGTTTGTCGCTCCGATAGTAACAGTTTTCTCAGCAGTGTCCATGCCGTCGAGTTTACGCAGCAGAACCGAGAGTATTCTCCTGGTTGCCTCAAACATATTCTGGTCACGTGACCCTGCCAGTGAATCTATCTCATCGAGAAATATTACTGCTCCACCCATTAGCTCGCACATGTCAAAAATTTCCGCCATGTTTCGCGATGATTCCCCGTACCATTTAGACATAATTGATTCCACCGGAACATAGACTAACGGGATGCTGCTTTCATGGGCGATTATTCGTGCTGCTGTTGTTTTACCCACACCGGGAGGTCCCTCAAAGAGGACTGCCCTGGGCATGTTTGATTCAGGGCTTTTTCTTGTGAGGAGCATTATTGATTCATAAGCTTCAGGATTTTTAAGAGGGAGGATGACAGATTCGCGTATCTTTCTTTTTGCCTCAGTGTATCCCGCAATATAATCCCAGTCCGGCGCGGTGTCGATGCTGATGATTGAGGCCCCGAGTGATTTGAGTCTGCTCTCCGGATCAAATGCCAGCCCGGTGTTAAGCTTTTTGTAAATTGCTGTTACAGAATTAATCTCCTCCATTGTGAGTTCACCTTTTCTTGAGACTTCGGCGTAGGAGTTTATCAGGCTGAAAAAATCGATTCTGAAATTATCTGTAATATTTTCAGTGTTAAAAATATTGCTGTTCAATGCCTGGAAAGAATAGTGCCCTTTCTCAAAAGATACAATCCTGATATGTTCAATATGGCTTTTCAGAACTTCAAGGGAATCAAAAAGCATAATGTCTGTCAGAGGCTGAAGAGGGAATTTAATTCTTGTGTGACCCTTCTGATATTCTATAGTCAACTGATGAGTGCCATCGGAGAACCCCTCAATTTTATTAAGCTCTGTTTCTATTATCTCCTTCATCCTTTCGAAGGGGATTNNTTTTAACAGTTCATATTATAAATTTGAGTTTTATCAGTTTTCTGGTTTTTTCTATCATTTTTGTGTAGTCTTCATTCCAGTCAACGGTGACTATCACCAGATAGATTATACCGTTTTTCAGTCTGCTGAGTTCTGTTTTCTGACTGTCTGAATCTAAATCTGCAAGGGCAAGAATATTTCTCTGGCAGATTATTCCTTTGTCATGTTTTTTTATAAGATCGAATCTATGATCTGTGTCATCGGTATAATACCACAGGTTTGGCGTATCATTAGATATATGGAGCAGGTTCTGTTTATTGAAGGGTTCCTCGTCTATGGCGGGGTTGCGGAAGCCTATAAGATCACTAAGCGGAAGGCCCGCAAGCGCATTATTGAATGACTCTGAACTGAATGATGCATTTATAAAGATACTGTCAGGACGTGAAAAATTTATAATAAAGGAGAATGGTATCCTCCTTATCTCCGCAGTGTTATCCTTTATATCAATCCTGTTCCCTGCCTGTTCTATGAACACTTCAACAAGTCTGGGCTGCGTGTCTTTTAGACCTCTCCCGCCGCACCCTGAAAAAATGGCACTGAGAAGAATTATTATTAACGGGAACTTTTTCATCATAAACCGCCGCTGATACCAAATGAATTAAAACGTGTTCAACAGTGTTACTGTCCTGATTTAAATCGACTGAAAACCAGAGTCATACTTTTTTTTATCAGGAGATAAATAGACATGAATACCACTATCCCCGCTACGGCATAAATAATCGAGTCAATGCTGAATGATATGCCCGGGGTAAAATCGGAATATGTTCCTTTAACTATATCCATGTCCGATTTACGGATAAATAAAAAAAACTGCTTAATTCCGGATGCGCCTGAAATCTGCTGATGAGCATCGCTCAGGAAATTAAAACGGTCAATGTTCTCAGACATTATTTTACCTGTTGAGGCAAATTCTTTAACGCCTGACTGAATATGAAGCTGGACATATTCATCCAGGGCTCTGCCGCTATCAGCTGCTGCGGCCCTGTACTTCCCTATTAAAAGTTTCAGTTCATCTGCATGCCCGCCAAGCCTCTGAATATACTGGACAATAAAAGCAGGTATCTGCATGAAGATTAGAGCTCCTGCTGCCGCAATGACCCTGTCAGTGATATGTTCTACAAGAATAAGAGGAGCGATGAGAATTTTTTTCAGCATGTTTTCCTCTGAGGATTATTTTACAGTATCTGAATCCATAATACAGGTGGCAAGTATGCCCCCCCGTACGTTATAAACTGTCTTCACAGAGAGGTATTCAGGTGATAGAACATTATACAGATCTTTATAAATCCTGTCTGTTACTGCTTCCTGGTATATTCCCACGTTTCTGTAAGACATGAAGTAATACTTAAGTGATTTAAGTTCCACAATTTTTTTGTCTGGAATATAATCAATTTCAACTTTTGCAATATCGGGAAGACCTGAAAACGGACATACCGCGCTGAATTCATCAGTTTCATATTTTATCTTCTGGGGATTACCGGTGTAATCTATGCTCTCAAGAAATTCGCTTTTTATTGATTTCTCGTCTTCGATGCTGAAAAATTTTCCCTCTGCAACAGGCATATTATTACCTCATATAACTTTAAATCAATTATAATAAAAATCTCTTATTACAGTCAAGAAAAAGAATTAAACAGGGGGGCGAATAAACTTCTGAAAATTAATTAATGCTAATCAATTTTAAAAAGAGCTTTGCCGTCGTCGGAGACGTTAAATTCAGCTTCGCAGAACGGGCAGATGTGCTCTCCCTTTTCTTTTATCCTTACAAGAGAGCCGCATTTAAGGCATTCAATAACAAAAGGATCAATTATCTCCTCTTCGATGAATTCAAAGTCATCATTAAATGGTACAGGTTCGTCGAAATCAGCGGCTTCCGGTTCAGGGAGAGTGATGCTGTTTATGCGGTCATCTTTTCCGGGTGATTCATTATAGCCGGTGGATTCTGTCATTTCTTCAGCGAAGGTTTCATTTCCGGGAATCCCGGATTCAATCATATCAAGAGCTTCAGATATATTATCAGCAATAGTAAATATTCTGTTCAGGCCAAGTATGCGGAACAGGGCAGTTACTTCACTGTTGAGATTACAGAAAACTGCTGTGCCATCTTTTGTGCTGATTCTTTTATGAAGCATCAGAGCAGCACCAATACCCTCCGAGCTTATAAAGCTCAGTTTTTTAAAATCGATGAGGATAAATAATGTATCATTATCAATGAGCTTTCTGGTGTAATCTTCAAAGTCGGAGCCTGATTCGCTGTTAAGCGGGCCCTCTATCTCAACAATAGCAGCTTTTCCATGCTCAATCTCTTTATGATTAATGAAAAACATCTTAACCTCTTCCATGTACAGGGATTGCGTCTCTAATCTCTTTTCTTTTCGCTTTCCTGATGGCATCAATACTTATAACAGGAGCAATATATACTCTCCCTCCTTCCTGAAGGTCGAGTTCCGGTTTTGCCTGTATCTCTTCATCTATCTCCCCGAGGAGTTCTATTGTCACATACTCTTCATTATCTGCTGCCACGTGACTTCTAAGTTCAGGCAGAGGCTCCTCATCAATGGACGACAGAGTAAAGAGCTCCGGCTCCTCTTCAATGATAGTTTCATCAAAAGGCTCATCGGGTATTCCGTCAAGATCATCATCAGCGAAGTAGACTTCGGATGCAGGAATAACCTCATCAGTATGCAGCGGCGTACTGACTGCTCTCCCTGCTGCGGGGAGTTTTATCTCTGCCGGTGCTTCAGGTGATGCAAATTCTCCCGCTCTCCTCTGGATTGTCCGGTACCTGAACATAACTATAACAGAGATTAAAAGTGAAACACAGAACGCGGAGAGTATAACAGCTGTTATCATAAGTCTCCCCCTGGCAATCGATTCTTTTATTGAACCGAACATCCGTTCCTTGCTGATTATAAAATTAACAGCACCAACAGGTTTGCCGTTTACAAAAACACCTTTGGTGAAGAGCCATCCTGATGAGTTAATTCCGGAGTAGTAATATTTCTGAAGAGGTTCCCTCTCTTTTCTGCTGAAGGGCACCTGCTTATCAATTATATTATAATCTGAAAGAAAAAGCTCTGAGCTTCTTTTCGTCACAGGCTGAAGGATCATGTCAAGGTTGTAGGACATTTCATCATTGGCAATATTACCCATGAGATTTTTTTCAGTTGTTGTGTTTGAATGTACAATGAGTTTTCCGTCACCGAGGATAAAGAAAGCCTCATCAATGGTATTCTCTTCAATTTTTTCATGAAAGAGGGTTTTCAGTGACGAATAATTTTTTGTTTTATAGCTCAGCTCAGCGACCCGCGCGAAGGCCTCGGCCATGGTCATGGAATAGTTAACCGTATATTTTTCAATGCGCTCAATCCCTTTTTTACCGTCAAGGTATAGGTAGGTCAGTGCTGCACCTGAGCCTATTATTGTTTCAGTAAGGAAAAGGAGTATAAAAATCCCTGCAGGGAAGATCCATTTCCTGAGTTTTTTTCTCTTTTTTTCAGTCATCTGTTAAGTTTCCCGGATATATTTTTAATTATAACTTTCTGGTATTTCATTATTCTTAATTATCGGCTTTTTGGTATTTTAGATTGATAAAAAAAGGGGTATAATATTGCATGATCAGCATGGTGTCTGATTTATGACTGTTAAAATTACAAGCATGGAATTGCTGGAGGAGTGGGACTGGGAAACCGGTAAGCCCGCAGGGAGAAGCGTAACCAGAAGTGAATCGTACATGAAAGGGATCCCGCATGAGGGAGTTCATCTCTGGATTGTAAGGGATATGTCAGCTTCGGCGGAAATTCTTTTTCAGCACAGGGCAAAGAACAAGGCCCTTTATCCCGATTGCCTTGATATAACCGTGGGAGGGCATGTCCCATTCGGGCTGACAAAAAACAAGGTTAAGAAAGAGGCTATGGAGGAGATAGGTATATCCCCCTCAGACTCCGGGCTTATAGACCTGGGGTATATGAGGTTTGAGGAGAAGACTGAAGACTACCATCACAGAGAGTTTCAGCATGTTTATTTAATGAAGAATTCACTCCCCCTTGACGAATACAGTTTTACAGATGGCGAAGTAATAGGACTATACTCTGTGCCCGCTGATTTTATCGAAACACTTCTTGAGACAGACAGCTCTCTGAAAGTCCGTGGCTTTGACGGTTCCGCATTAATTGAAAGAACTCTTTCCAGAAAAGATTTTCATCCGCTCCTCTTCTCTCCGGTAATGAGAAATTATATGGATATTATTATTAAAGGGGCAAGGGAACTGGTGAGTACCGGAAAAGTAACCGTCAGGATGCCGGGGTAATATGCTGCAAACCAAATAATACCGGATAAGAAATTATAATCATGAAAGAAATATCATTTGAAGAATCACTCACATTAGAAAATCCCCTGTATGTTGATGTAAGGTCACCCGGTGAGTTTGAAGAAGATCATATTATTGGAGCAGTTAATCTTCCGATTTTTGACAATGAAGAGCGAAAAGAGGTGGGGACTCTTTACAAAATGGCAGGGAGGGATACTGCTGTTCTCAAAGGTACTGAAATAGGGGGGAAAAGAATCGGGGAGATTATAAACAGGCTTTCAGCGGTTAAAGGGAGAGATATAGTCATTTACTGCGCAAGGGGGGGGATGAGGTCCGGTTCAGTTGCAGCCCTGATTGATTCTCTCGGTATTGAAGTATACAGGATCAAAGAAGGATACAAGGCATACAGAAGGTATGTTTGTGAACGTATGCTGTCAGTGAAGATTAAGCCTGAAATATTCATACTTCAGGGGCTTACAGGCGCAGGTAAGACAGAGATAATAAAGGTTTTAAAAAATTCCATTGATATAGAGGGATTGGCAGGTCACAGGAGTTCGGTTTTCGGCGGCATCGGGCTTAAGCAGAGGACACAGAAGTTTTTTGAAACGCTGCTTCTCCATAGTATTGATGAGCTTCAGAATGAGCGCTATGTAATAATTGAAGGAGAATCAATAAAAGTCGGAAATCTTCATATACCTGCTAATATATTTGCCCAGATGAGAGCGGGGCACTTTATTTATATAAATACACCGCTGAATAGAAGAGTCAGTATAATCCGGGAGGAATATAATTCTTTTCAGGAGCATGAAAGAATTGTTCAAATAGTTAATTCGCTGAGACGGAAGCTCGGCAGCAAAAAAGCGGATATGCTCATTGAACATTATAATTCCGGAAGAATTGATGAGTTTATAGAGATACTTCTGCTGGATTATTATGATCTGCTGTATAGGCACTCTCTTGAAAAATATGAATATATATCAATAATAAATAATTATGAAACGGCGCAGGCTTCCGGAGAAGTGGAAAAAGCGGTAGAAAAATTTTTTCAAAGTCTCAATAAATGAACCTCTACAAATTATAATAATTGACATATCACAGTTGTATTGATTATTATATAACAACAGTTGAATTCCTGTAAAACTAAAGGGAAAAGAATAATAAGGCTATAATTTCTGTGACAGATACAGCCTTATTTTTCAGGTTTACTGCTCCTGGCATAGATATAATTGTCAGGGAAAAGCATATTATTGAATATTATTATAACTGGGGGTTTTTATGAAGAGAATTATTGCTGGATTTTTATTTCTATTTCTGGTGGGCTGCGGCGGTGGAACACAGTATCAGGATGTGAGCAAGGCCGAAGGTTCGAGAGAATGGGGCCCTAAGGAAATCAAATCTACAAGTGAAAAAATGGTAGGCTCTCTATATTCTTTTCTTAAAGAGGAGTGGAAAAAACCGGCATTTATACAGGTAAAAAAATTCCAGAACAGAACATCAGAGCATATAGACACAGGGATGCTCATGGATGAGATCCGTACAAAACTGATCCAGAAGAGAATTAAGTTTATTGANNTTAAAGAAATTGAAAAAGGGCAGACAGGCCTGATTGATGCAGACAGTGCAATTCCTGTAGGGGAGATGAAGTCTCCAAACTTTTATCTTACAGGGGATATCAGGGAGAATAAAAGATATGTCAGCGGTAAAGAGATTCAGTATCTGAAAGTTACTCTTACTCTGTATAACCTTAAGACAAGAGTTCTTGAGTGGCAGGATGAGCAGGAGTTTCTTAAATCCTCGAAGACAACTAAAATCAGCTTCTAATCTCCGCTGATTAACGGAGAGAATAATGAAGAAAATTAATCTTTTTATAACAGTACTGTTTGCTTCGATAACCCTTATCTCCTGTGCAGGAGGTAGGGATTACTACGAAGCAATGAAGGCTCCTGAAGAGAAATTCTACAAAGGGGAGTATATGGATGCGGCAAGGATGCTGCTCCCTGATGTGAATAAAGGTGGAAAGGATCAGCTCCTTTTCATGATGGAGTGCGGACTTATGCTGCATACTGCGGGGGATTTTGAAACCAGCAACAAGGTGCTGCTTCCGGCAGGAAAACTGGCAAAAATAATCCCCGTAAGTGTCACAAAGGAAGCCGCATCCTTCCTTACAAATGACAGAAGTTCCAACTACAGGGGTGAGGATTTTGAAAAGGTTCTTGTTCATGTATATCTCGGAATAAATTTCCTTATGATGGAAAAATATGAGGAAGCCCGCGTTGAGTTCTCGGCTGTCAATAATGAACTCTCCAAAATAAAAAGCGAAAACGGTGAAGCCCGTTATAAGCAGAATATTATGGCCAAGTATCTCACTGCCATTGCTTTTGAAACTATTGGTGATATGAATGATGATGAGAAGGATATTGAATTTGCCTATATAGAATATAAGCAGATTTATGCTCTGGACCCGGGACTTGATATGGTGAAGAATGATCTTCTCCGGTTATCTAAAAAACTCGGATATGATGATGATTATTCCGACTGGAAAAAGCAATTCCGGAAATCATATAATGAAAGCGAAAACAATGGTGAGCTGATTACAATTTTTCAGGCAGGAAGAAGCGCTGTTAAACAGAGCCGCGGCTCACTGCTTAAAGATCCGGCTATGGAGCCGATAATCAGGGTAACCATTAATACAGGGAATCTGACTGCCGGGGTTACTGTTGCTGCGGTTCTTGTCACATTGAAAAATGCCGAGAATCCTATACCGAAGTTTCAGAAGAGATCAAACCGTGTAAACAGGGTCCGTGTATCTGCAGGGGGCGAGAGTATCACAACTGTCAAGCTTGAAGATATTGAAGAAACTGCGGTAAAAAACCTGGAGGATGATTACGGCAGACTGTATAAACGGGTTGCAGTTTCTATTGCAACTAAAGCTGTAGCATCAATAGCAGCTGGTATTGCAGCTAAAAAAATAGCTGAGCAGAGCAAGCAGCTTGGCCAGTTTGCAGGCCTCATCGGGACTGCGGTGGGTGCAGGAACAGGGATGGCTTTATTTTCGCAGATGAAGCCTGATTTGCGCTGCTGGCACACGCTCCCTGCGAATTTTCAGCTGGGGAGGATGTCTATCAGACCCGGAAAATACAACGCAAGATTTACACTTTCCGGTGCAGGCGGAAATATAGATGAAATCGAAAAAGAAGTTGAAATTAAAAAGGGTCAAAAGACACTGGTAAACCTGAGAACGCTTTATTAGGGTACAGGTTAAAAATAATGACGCAGAACTATAAAAACAGAACGGGAGAAAGCAAATCTCCCGTTTTTTTTGACAGAGGTATACTTGATCATCTTATATATCCTGCCTGCATCATAACATCAAAAAGCATCCTCGAATATGTAAACACACCGTTTTTAGAACTCTTCGGAATCGATTCTGAAGAGCGTAAATTCGACTGGCCCAATGTTTTCAATAGCGAACATAAAAAAACTGTGGCTCAGGCCTTTGTTAATTCCCTTAATGGAGCCTTTTCGGCCTGTACCGTAGAGGTCAAAACTGCGGAGGGGACCGGAATACCTGTAGATCTCATGATGCAGCCGGTAGTTAACAAGTCAATTATATCTTCTGTTCTTGTTTTCATAAAGGTTCTGGAGGATGAGGCGCAGAATGGCCATACTAACCATTTCAGTACAACAGAAGCTGACAGCAATACTGTTCATTATGAGTTTTCTCCTCTCCCCCTTATCAGATTCAACAGGGATCTGAAAATTGTGAGGTGCAGCCGTTCTTTTGAGGGGACTCTCGGTTTCAGCCTTGAGGATATGTCAAAAGACGAATGGTGTGTAATAGGAAGTATTTTTAAATATGATGCTGAACGGATAAAAAATAATATAATAGAGATACTGAAGGGGAATATTCCCTTTAAACGTATTGGTGAGATAAAGGTAAAGAGTAAAAGCGGGGATGAAAAAGTTGTTAATGTGATTATATACCCCGTAACCCGGGACAAGGAGCTTGCTGCCATTGACCTTATGATGGAGGATATCACCAGGATAAGGGAACTGAAGGAGAGGTTGAGCGCCGCAAAGAGACTCAATCTTATCAGCGATATAGGGAACGGTTTTATCCACTCAATTAATAATACAATCAATGTAATTTTAAATCAGGCACAGCTGCTTCAGATAATAACAGAAAAAGATTCAGTACGCCAGGGACTTAAGCAGATAGAGAAATACGTTCATGAAGTTGTTGACCAGCTCCGCAGAATTAAGGGCTTTATCAACGAAAGAAGCGATAATGGAGACGAAAGGGAGGAATCCTTTGAATCCATACTGAGTGACGCAACTGAATTTGTAAGGATTCACTTTAAGGTTGATGAGGAGAAGAGGAGGAAAAATCTTCAGATTGATCCTGAAAATGTTTCTGATATAATTCTCAGAACCGATACTTTCTTTTTCCGTGAGCTACTTATCTGGGCTATACTCAAGGTTTCATCCTATGCTGAAAAGAAAGGGAAGATTGAAATTGAGCTCAAGAAAAATTCATATCATTATATAACTGTTTCGGTCAGGAAAGGGGGGACTGCTGATACCTCCAACATTGTACCCTTTATGCTTAATGGTCTCTCCCCGTCAGAGATACGTAATGCTGCTGAAAAGCATAACCTGCGGATTCTTGAAGAGGAGTCAGTTGACCTCTATTCAATCAAGATAATACTCCCCCCGAAGATGGTTATTGAAAAGGGCGCAGGCAATGGCGGTGATAAGGATTACGCTATTGAAGAGAGAAACATAATGATTGTTGAAGATGAAAGTGCTCTTCAGCTTATTCTCGGTAATCTATTTGAGAGGATGGGTAATACTGTCTACATCACTGATAACGGCACTGATGCTTTTGAGGAATTCAAAAAGAAAAACTATGACATAGTGATTACTGATTACGATGTTGCAGGGATGACCGGTATTGAACTTGCTGCAAGGATCAAGGAGATAAGCGAGGATACGCTGATAATACTGCTCTCCGGCTGGTCTATCGGTGATTTTAAAAGATATAGCAGTTTTATTGATCTCTTTATGGCAAAGCCGTTTAACATAGAAGATCTTATTAAAGGTATTATATCCACTGCTGCTGCAAAAAATTCCTGACATGGTATTACAGCAGTTCGCTATAATTATAAAAATCTATAGTTAATTCTCTCCGTGATAAAAATCCCATTCTGTCAGATAACTGCAGCTGTTTCTATTCAGCCGGAATTATACCCTGGTTCTGTAAAAAATGTAATTGCATAATCCTACAGCCGTTTCACTGTAACAATGAGGGGTCTAATGAGATATACTATCTTTTTATACATACTCTTTATCTCTCTGCTTTTATCCTGTTCGTCTGCGGGAAAAGGGGGATATAGAGCAGCTGAAAGAGGGGATGTTGATATTGTAGGGAACAGGTCAGGACTTATAAGAACTGTCTACTGTGATATATATGTTGAAAACCTCAGCAGGCAACTCCGTCAGAAAATTTATGATGCTGATGTCTACAGGGGGAGAGGCAGCGGCATGCCGGTTGAACCATGCTTTCATTTTATAGTTTCAAATACATGGAACAGGCCCCTGGTTATAGAAAAAATTGAGCTCCGGTATGATAACGAAGATCATGAACCTGAGTTATATGACTATATAAAAGATCCGGATTATGCGGAGAAAAGGTTTGCTGTAAATCTTAATAAAATGATGCAGAACCGGAGGCTCCTCACTGAAGATGAACTTATTGATGAGATTGATTATGATACTGAAACTGTTGAATACAGGTCTGATTTTATAGCTCCTGGCGACAAAGTGCTTTTTTACAGATTTTTCTCTGTTATTCCTCACAGAAAAGGTGTGAAAATGTATATAACGATAAAATATTTTAACATGAAAAAAATAATTGATTTTGATATAACCCGTTTTGATTATACAGATGAGTAATTGAACATTTTAGAGAATTGATAAAACCGGGAGTTTTACGGAAGATGAAGATAAATGAAAATGATATTCAGAAAGTAGCAAAGCTTGCGCGTCTTGAACTGAGCAGCGGGGAGAGAGAGGAGTTTTCAAGACAGCTCAATGATATTATTGAGTATGTTGAGAAGATAAATGAACTGGACACTTCTGGCGTTAAACCTGCTGATCATATAGTGGAACTCTCTAATGTATTCAGAGAAGACGTTGTGCAGAGAT
The DNA here is from genome assembly GCA_002425885.1 of Spirochaetia bacterium UBA5550. Lineage (GTDB taxonomy): Bacteria > Spirochaetota > UBA4802 > UBA4802 > UBA5550 > UBA5550. Next base: position 35,833 of record DINC01000082.1, read on the forward strand.
CCATTGACACCTCCGAGATTGAAAAGATGGCTCCTGCATTTAAAAACGGGCATATTGTTGTCCCCAGGATTATCGAATAGGGGAGTCGTGAAAAGCAGAAGACTCTTTATAGCTCTTCCTGTTGATGACTGTGAGTTAACAGAACCTCTTAGCGGTATATTCAGAGATCTGGATAAGTATGACGGCATCCTGAAAACTGTGAGTAATATAAATTTGCATATAACCATGAAATTCCTCGGTGATGTTGATGAGGAGAATATATCCAGGATGTTGGAATCGTTCAGTTCACTTGAAGGTTCCGGAAGGATCGAGTATACTTTAAGCGGTATAGGCTGCTTCCCTTCTTTGTCTGCACCTTCAGTTATCTGGGCAGGTATTGAGTGCGATATGAAAAAAATTTCCGGATTGTTCTCACTGGTTGAGGAGTTCTGCGGGTCTTTCGGATTTGAGAAAGAGACCCGGAGGTTCACGCCCCATCTTACAGTTGCAAGAGTGAGAAGAGGTAAAGATGCTCCTTCCGGATTGAAGGATTTTATCAGGAAAAATAAAGAAAGAGTTTACGGGGAATCGGTTTTTGACAGGCTTGTGCTTTTTGAATCGAAGCTTGATAAAACCGGACCGGAGTATACTAACCTGGCTGAAGTCAGATTTATTTGATATACAGAAAAAAACGGAGAAACAGAATAATATGGCAATACTCCTCAACAGGCCTGAACAGGTTGCTGATGAACACTTTATGATGAAGATAAAGATTCCGGGAGTTTCTTTTTACCCTGGACAGTTTATAAATATTAAGACCTCTGAAGGTACAGATCCTCTTCTTCGCAGGCCATTCTCGATTTTTGATGCTGAAGGTGATACTGCAACAATTATCATCCGTGTTATAGGGAAAGGAACAGAATTGCTGAGCCGTATGGAACCGGGTGAGATAAATGTTGTGGGGCCCACAGGGAATGGCTTCACAATGGAGGATAATAAGAATCTTCTTCTTGCAGGCGGCGGCGTTGGTAACGCTCCTCTCTTCTATCTCATGAAAGAACTTAAGAAGAGGGGAAACCGGATAACATATATCTACTGCTCAAGAAGTGCGTCATACCTGTTTTACCCGGAGATGTATGAGAAGCTTGCTGATGAGTTTATTATAACAACAGATGACGGTTCTGCAGGAATAAAGGGTTTTGCCACTGATGTTATGAAAGATAAAATTTCGGCGGAAGGGTATGATAGAGTATACTGCTGCGGCCCTGATCCGATGATGAAGAAGACAACATCCCTGGCGCACAAGAACAGCCCGGTGGAAGTTTCAGTTGAAAATTACTTCGGCTGTGGTGTGGGGCTTTGTGTCGGATGCACAGTGGATACTATTGACGGATATAAAAGAGCCTGTGTTGACGGGCCTGTTTTTGACGGAAGAAAAATTCTCTGGGAAAATATGCCTGACTGATGAGGCTCTCTCCGCTATTTAAAAAGCGGAGAGAGGGCTTTGAATTCAGGTGTGCCTGCTTTTTCGATAAGCATAAAAGCTATGGTCTCCGTCGGGTAGATAACCGCTCCAGCTTTTGAGAGTGCTTTCAGCGCTGTTTTCCAGTCATGTTTACGGCGTGAAGCTACTCCGTCTGAAGCAATTACTACATTGTATTTCATGTCAAGCAGGGTCAGAGCCGTTTGGAATACGCAAATGTGTGATTCGATCCCTGTTAAAATTACGGTTTTTTTTCCGCTTTTTATAATTTCATCTTTTATTGCTTCATCCTTCATGCAGTTGAAGAATAGTTTTTCGAGATTGGGTGAGCCGGCGCATAATGAAGAGAGCTCAGGAAGAGTTGAGCCGAGACCTTTTCTGTACTGTTCAGTCACTATTACAGGGATATTTAACTCCCCTGTTGTTTTAAGAAGTATGGCGGAGTTTTTTTTCAGCATCTCCTGTATGTTCTCTTTCATGGCAACGAAAAGCCGTTCCTGAATGTCTATCATAAGTAAAAGTGAATCTTCACGTCTAATTTCAAATCTGTTCATAAATGCCTCTCCGGGTTTATTTATTGAAGGAGTTCATTCCCGATACTGTTGATTATGGAATCTTTTTTTCCTTCCTTGATGTTTTTCATTATAGTTTTTTTCTGCCCCTGAACGATATTTTCATCCGGAGTTGTTGTTGCCATGGGGAGGACTGACTTCATTTCTGAGCAAATATCACATTCCCTGGTTGGTACAAATGCCGGAGCAAAGACTTCATCAATGGTTGAAGCGCACTTGGGACCGGGGAGGAGGCCGGAGTTGGCACAGACCTTCATTGTCACAAGCGGAGCATAAACAGGGAAGTCCATAACAGGATCGTTTGTAAGGGCTTCCCGCATGTAATTACCCCATACCGGGGCCGCAATGCCCGCAGCAGCCTGCCCTATACCGAGTGAAAGGCCGAGTTTGTCATAGCCGATCCAGAGGCCTGTGGTTATATTTGCGGAAAAACCGATAAACCATGCATCTTTCCAGTTGTTGGTTGTGCCTGTTTTCCCTGCCACAGGGCGACCGATTGATGCAGCTCTTGCAGTTCCTGAGCTTATTACACTCCGCATCATGCTTATGATAACCTGGGCAGTCTCCGGTTTTACAATCTGGATAGTCCCTTTCTGACGTTTCTCTTCAAGAATGCTGTTTATTTCAGCTTCTTTGTTTTCTATGATCTCCCCTTTTCTGTTTTTAATATTTCTAATTGCAAATGGAATAACATCGCGCCCTCCATTTGCAAGGATTGCATATGCTCTTGTCAGTTCATAGGGGCTTACTTCAATTGAACCAAGAGCAATGGAGAGGTTCCTTGGAATACGCGCTTTCTTTTCAGCGTCATTCATCTTGAGAAGTTTGGCGTAGTAGTTCATTACCATATCAATACCGATTGTGTCAGCTATCCTGATTGATATAACATTGATCGATTTTTCAAGAGCCCTGCGCAGGCGGACAAATCCGTAATATTCCCCTTCGTAGTTTTCAGGGAGCCAGTCGCCGCCTTCTGTGTCGAGATAAACTATTGGTGAATCCAGAACGCTTGTTGCTGCGGTAAATTTTCCCGATTCAATAGCAGCAGTATATAACAGCGGTTTTATGGAAGAACCGGGCTGGCGTTTTGACTGCATGGTTCTGTTGAGCTGATTTATGGATGAGAACTCCCCTCCGCCGATCATTGCTTCTATATATCCATTCTGCTGATTTATGGAAATAATGCATCCCTCTACTCTCTGCTGCTCTCTGTCGTCGCTGTAGGTGGTTTTGTATTTATCTATAAATTCTGATACTGTGCTAAGTCCTGCAAGGAAATTCAATGCTTCAAGTTCTTCGATTACATCAGCCCTGAGGTGTGAATTCAGTTTAGCGGTTTCCGCTGAACCTTTCTTTGCAATATCCTTAAAATTTGTTATATATGAAAGGAGAGCAACCTCGTCAGAAAAATTATTTGTAAGGTAATCATCATTTTTAAAAGTCAGGCTCCCAGATACAGAGCTCTGTCTGTCAAGCGCTGCTTTGAGAATCTTCTGTCCTGCCATCTGCTTGTTCACATCAAGTGTCGTGTAAACTGATAGTCCTTCGGAAAAGACCATCTCCTCGCCATATTTTTTTACAAGCTCGCGGCGTATATACTCTGTAAACCAGGGAGCTTTATCGACCCTGGAGCTGAATGTCGTTATTGTTGGAGGAATATCTCCGATTTGGTATAGGTAATCGGGCCAGAAATTTATAAACGCTTTTTCAGCTTCATCAACTGTTATGTACCCCATCTCCACCATCTTGCCGAGAACAATCTTGTGGCGCGCAATAGATGTTTTCGGGTGCTTTATGGGGGAGAGGAGGTTCGGCGCGGATGGAAGTGTGGCGATGAGGGCGCACTCCGCGAGGTTCAGCTCCCACACATCCTTCTGAAAATAAAGTTTTGCCGCTGATTGAACCCCGTAGGCTCCATGGCCTAAAAAAATCTGATTAAGATAAAGTTTGAGAATTTCATCCTTGGAGTATTTAGCTTCTATCATCAGCGCTATACAGGCTTCTTTTGCCTTACGGTAAAAGCTCCTCTCTCTGGATGTAAGGAGTATCTTCGCCAGCTGCTGCGTTATTGTACTCCCCCCCTGTTTTATCCCCCCTGCAAAGAGGTTCACAAAAAAAGCCCGGACTATACCGCGGGGATTAACTCCCCAGTGGTCATAGAACTCATTATCCTCAATAGAAACAAAGGCATCTACAAGATGTTTCGGGATTTTTTCAAAAGGGACAATCTCCCGTTTTTCCTTGAAAAGTTCAGAAATAAGAATGTCGTTTTTATCGTAGATCCTGGTTGTTATATCGGGCTGAAAAGTAGCCAGGTTCTGTACTTTATTGAAATCTATGACAAGGATGATGATAAAAGCAATGATCATACCTGTTATAAGACCGATTATTGTTGTCCTGTAATTTCTTGCGAATTCCGGCAGTCCGGATAAAATGCTCTTAAAAATCTCAATTATGGCATTCAGGACACCATTCAGCCTCGCCGAATTGAAATCGGGTTTTAGATTGAACCGGTTGCTTTTTATGCTGAATTTATTTTTTTCCGGTCTGAAAGAGGGGAGGCTGCTTCCGCCCCCTTTCCCGCTTCCGAATGATTTTCCGCCGTATTTTCCCATAAATGCCCTTATTAGTTATTG